>NZ_JAGPXJ010000233.1:0-434 GCF_018070605.1 Streptomyces sp. B15 | reverse complement strand
AAGCGCTCCGAGGAAGGTCGCGACTATCTCTCGCTCAAACTCGACGATCCCTCCTTCAACGCACCGATCTACGCGAACCTCTTCGATGACGAAGGAGGCGAAGGTTACACGCTCCTCTGGTCGCGGCCGCGCAAGAGCGCCGATTGAGAGACTCAGCCCAGCCTCGCCCGGTTCCGCCGGGCGAGGCTCCTCGATGCGACTGTTGCCATTGACCTTTGGCGCCACGCGGGTCCTAAAGGACCAAAGGTCCAATTTGGCCCTTCAGTCCGACGCCGGCAGTCGTACGATCGCGCAAAGACCGCATTGATCGTCCACTGTCAGATTCTCGAACTCGATCGAACCATCGTATCTGTCGACGATGCGCTTCACGATCGACAGCCCGAGACCGGATCCCTCGCCGGTCGGCTTACGCCCTCGATAGAACGGCTCGAATA
>NZ_JAGPXJ010000232.1:0-435 GCF_018070605.1 Streptomyces sp. B15 | reverse complement strand
GCCACCAGCACGCAGATCACGAAGAACAGCGGCCAGCCGGTCGCCTTGGCGACATAGCCGGCCACCGACGACAGATACGTCCGCCCCACGGCCGCGAGCGCGGTGAGCAGCGCGTATTGCGTCGCCGTGTGCAGTGGGTTCTGGCATAGCGCGGAGAGGTAGGCGACGAAGATCACCGTGCCAATGGCGCTGGTGAAGTTTTCGCAAGTGATGGCGAAGGCGAGCGCCCACTGGCTGGTGCCGACGTATGCAAGCCAGGAGAACGACAGGTTCGCGAGGGCCTGTACCACGCCGCCGATCCACAGGCACGTCGCCAGCGGGTAGCGCCGGGCAAGGAAGCCGCCGGCGAAGCCGCCGATCAGCGTCGCGGCGAGGCCGACCCCCTTCACGATCGCCGCATAGTCGTTGCGGGAGAAGCCGAGGTCGATCACGAAC
>NZ_JAGPXJ010000231.1:0-439 GCF_018070605.1 Streptomyces sp. B15 | reverse complement strand
ACGACGATTGACGAGCTCTTGAAGCGGGCGGCCGAACTAGGCTGCCGCGAATTCCTGGAGCCGAAGCTCGGAATCCTGCAGGAGCGGGTTTCGCAATCGAAATTGAAGGAGAAGCAGCCGATAGCCGTCATTCTGTTGGCGCGACGCCCGTTCGAGGTGATCGGCACGACTTCGCCGATCGAGATATGCCCCTACGTCGTGGAATTGCGCGGCGGCGAGGCGCTCTCGTCAGGCAGCGGCAAGCTGGTCAGGACCGCCACGCACCGAGATGAGATATCACCCGAATTGCTGCGACGCGCTGCGGGCGACGACGGGCAGGCGCTGCGTCCGTGGACGCTCCTCGGCTGCGGAAGCATCGGATCCAAACTCGCAGTTCATCTCGCCAGGTCCGGACGGGGACCCGCGGCCCTCATCGACGACGGCATCCTGCAACCTCACA
>NZ_JAGPXJ010000029.1:0-80742 GCF_018070605.1 Streptomyces sp. B15 | reverse complement strand
ACGAACGGCACACAGCGCGCAATTCTCGGGACGCGTCGTCACATCGATCCGAACTCCGAGGCATGGATCGGCGGCGAAGCGGGAAGTGTTGCGGCAGGCACGACGAGCCGCAGCAGCACGTCCGCCCTGGCGTATCGAGGCCGCCGGGGACGGGGGCGGAAACGAGAAGAACAATCACAGGAGGTGGAGACCGGGGCGTGAGCCGGTTTCCCGTAATCCTTTCTGGACATCAGTGGGCCTTGTGGCTACACTGACCCTTTGCGCTGCCTATTAGCTGCCCCCTGCCCGTCACCAGGGGCACCGGTATGCGTGTAGAGAGTCCGAGCCCTCGGAAGGACCCCCTCTTGGCCGCCTCGCGCACTGCCTCGACTGCCAATTCGAACAACGGCGCCAGCACTGCCCCGCTGCGTATCTCTTTTGCGAAGATCAAGGAGCCCCTCGAGGTTCCGAACCTCCTTGCGCTCCAGACCGAGAGCTTTGACTGGCTGCTCGGCAACGACGCCTGGAAGGCTCGCGTCGAGGCCGCGCTGGACAGCGGACAGGACGTCCCCACCAAGTCCGGTCTGGAAGAGATCTTCGAGGAGATCTCCCCGATCGAGGACTTCTCCGGGTCGATGTCGCTGACCTTCCGCGACCACCGTTTCGAGCCCCCCAAGAACTCGATCGACGAGTGCAAGGAGCGCGACTTCACGTACGCCGCGCCGCTCTTCGTCACGGCCGAGTTCACCAACAACGAAACCGGTGAGATCAAGTCCCAGACGGTCTTCATGGGCGACTTCCCGCTCATGACCGACAAGGGCACCTTCGTGGTCAACGGCACCGAGCGTGTCGTCGTCACTCAGCTCGTCCGCTCGCCGGGTGTCTACTTCGACTCGACCATCGACAAGACCTCCGACAAGGACATCTACTCCGCCAAGATCATCCCGTCTCGCGGCGCCTGGCTGGAGATGGAGATCGACAAGCGCGACATGGTCGGCGTGCGCATCGACCGCAAGCGCAAGCAGTCCGTGACCGTGCTGCTCAAGGCCCTCGGCTGGACCTCCGAGCAGATCCTGGAGGAGTTCGGCCAGTACGAGTCCATGCGCGCCACCCTGGAGAAGGACCACACCCAGGGTCAGGACGACGCGCTGCTCGACATCTACCGCAAGCTGCGTCCGGGCGAGCCCCCGACCCGCGAGGCCGCGCAGACGCTGCTGGAGAACCTCTACTTCAACCCGAAGCGCTACGACCTGGCCAAGGTCGGCCGGCACAAGGTCAACAAGAAGCTCGGCGGCGACGAGCCGCTGAACTCCGGCGTGCTGACCACCGCCGACATCGTCGCCACGATCAAGTACCTGGTGAAGCTGCACGCGGGCGAGACGGAGTCCACCTCCGCCGAGGGCGACGAGATCGTCATCGAGACCGATGACATCGACCACTTCGGCAACCGCCGTCTGCGCAACGTCGGCGAGCTGATCCAGAACCAGGTCCGCACCGGTCTGGCCCGTATGGAGCGCGTCGTCCGCGAGCGGATGACCACCCAGGACGTCGAGGCGATCACGCCGCAGACGCTGATCAACATCCGGCCGGTCGTCGCCTCCATCAAGGAGTTCTTCGGCACCAGCCAGCTGTCCCAGTTCATGGACCAGACGAACCCGATCTCCGGGCTCACCCACAAGCGCCGTCTCAACGCGCTCGGCCCGGGTGGTCTGAGCCGTGAGCGGGCCGGCTTCGAGGTCCGTGACGTGCACCCCTCGCACTACGGCCGGATGTGCCCGATCGAGACGCCGGAAGGCCCGAACATCGGTCTGATCGGCTCGCTCGCCTCCTACGGGCGCGTCAACGCGTTCGGCTTCATCGAGACCCCGTACCGCAGGGTCGTCGGCGGCACCGTCACCGACGACGTGCACTACCTCACGGCGGACGAGGAAGACCGTTTCGTGATCGCCCAGGCGAACGCTCCCCTCAGCGAGGAGATGCGGTTCGCCGAGGACCGGGTGCTGGTCCGCCGCCGTGGCGGCGAGGTCGACCTGATCCCGGGCGACGACGTGGACTACATGGACGTCTCGCCGCGCCAGATGGTGTCGGTCGCGACCGCCATGATCCCGTTCCTGGAGCACGACGACGCCAACCGTGCGCTGATGGGGTCGAACATGATGCGGCAGGCCGTGCCGCTCATCAAGGCCGAGTCGCCGCTGGTCGGCACCGGCATGGAGTACCGCTGCGCGGTCGACGCCGGTGACGTCATCAAGGCCGACAAGGACGGCGTCGTCCAGGAGGTCTCCGCCGACTACATCACGGTCGCCAACGACGACGGTACGTACACCACCTACCGGGTGGCCAAGTTCACCCGCTCCAACCAGGGCACCTCCTTCAACCAGAAGGTGCTCGTGGACGAGGGCTCCCGTGTCATCGAGGGCCAGGTGCTGGCCGACGGCCCATCCACCGACGAAGGTGAGATGGCGCTCGGCAAGAACCTGCTCGTGGCCTTCATGCCGTGGGAGGGCTACAACTACGAGGACGCGATCATCCTCAGCCAGCGGCTGGTGCAGGACGACGTCCTCTCCTCGATCCACATCGAGGAGCACGAGGTCGACGCCCGCGACACCAAGCTGGGCCCCGAGGAGATCACCCGGGACATCCCGAACGTCTCCGAGGAGGTGCTGGCCGACCTCGACGAGCGCGGCATCATCCGCATCGGCGCCGAGGTCGAGGCGGGCGACATCCTCGTCGGCAAGGTCACCCCGAAGGGTGAGACCGAGCTGACCCCCGAGGAGCGGCTGCTGCGCGCGATCTTCGGTGAGAAGGCGCGTGAGGTCCGTGACACCTCGCTGAAGGTGCCGCACGGCGAGACCGGCAAGGTCATCGGCGTCCGCGTCTTCGACCGCGAGGAGGGCGACGAGCTGCCTCCGGGCGTCAACCAGCTGGTGCGCGTCTACGTCGCGCAGAAGCGCAAGATCACCGATGGTGACAAGCTCGCGGGCCGGCACGGCAACAAGGGCGTCATCTCGAAGATCCTGCCGGTCGAGGACATGCCGTTCCTGGAGGACGGCACCCCGGTCGATGTGATCCTCAACCCGCTGGGTGTCCCCTCCCGGATGAACCCGGGCCAGGTCCTGGAGATCCACCTGGGCTGGCTGGCCTCCCAGGGCTGGAAGGTCGAGGGCTCCGAGGAGTGGATGCAGCGCCTGCAGGCGATCGGCGCGGACGATGTGGCGCCGGGGACCAACGTGGCGACACCGGTCTTCGACGGCGCCCGTGAGGACGAGATCGCCGGTCTGTTCCAGGCCACGCTGCCGAACCGGGACGGCGACCGTATGGTCCAGTCCTCCGGTAAGGCGCACCTGTTCGACGGCCGTTCCGGCGAGCCGTTCCCGGACCCGATCTCGGTCGGGTACATGTACATCCTCAAGCTGCACCACCTGGTCGACGACAAGCTGCACGCCCGCTCGACCGGTCCGTACTCCATGATCACCCAGCAGCCGCTGGGTGGTAAGGCCCAGTTCGGTGGCCAGCGCTTCGGTGAGATGGAGGTGTGGGCCCTGGAGGCGTACGGCGCCGCGTACGCACTGCAGGAGCTGCTCACCATCAAGTCCGACGACGTCACCGGCCGCGTGAAGGTCTACGAGGCCATCGTCAAGGGCGAGAACATCCCCGAGCCGGGCATCCCCGAGTCCTTCAAGGTGCTCATCAAGGAGATGCAGTCGCTCTGCCTCAACGTCGAGGTGCTGTCCTCGGACGGCATGTCGATCGAAATGCGCGACACCGACGAGGACGTCTTCCGCGCGGCGGAGGAGCTCGGAATCGACCTGTCCCGGCGCGAGCCGAGCAGCGTCGAAGAGGTCTGACGGAGTCGGCCGGGGCGCGCTCCCCGCGTCCCGGCCTTCCCCGCGACCCCGTTCAGACCATTGACATACGACCCTGAGAGGGATTGACGAGAGTGCTCGACGTCAACTTCTTCGACGAACTGCGAATCGGCCTTGCCACCGCTGACGACATCCGTCAGTGGTCGCACGGCGAGGTCAAGAAGCCGGAGACCATCAACTACCGCACCCTCAAGCCGGAGAAGGACGGACTCTTCTGCGAGAAGATCTTCGGCCCCACCCGGGACTGGGAGTGCTACTGCGGCAAGTACAAGCGCGTCCGCTTCAAGGGCATCATCTGTGAGCGCTGCGGCGTCGAGGTGACCCGCGCCAAGGTGCGCCGTGAGCGGATGGGCCACATCGAGCTTGCCGCTCCCGTGACCCACATCTGGTACTTCAAGGGTGTTCCCTCCCGCCTGGGCTACCTGCTCGACCTGGCGCCCAAGGACCTGGAGAAGGTCATCTACTTCGCGGCGTACATGATCACGTACGTCGACGAGGAGCGCCGCACCCGCGATCTGCCCTCCCTGGAGGCGCACGTCGGTGTGGAGCGCCAGCAGATCGAGCAGCGCCGTGACGCCGACCTCGAGGCCCGCGCCAAGAAGCAGGAGAGCGACCTGGCCGAGCTGGAGGCCGAGGGCGCCAAGGCGGACGTGCGCCGCAAGGTGCGCGAGGGCGCCGAGCGCGAGATGAAGCAGATCCGCGACCGCGCCCAGCGCGAGCTGGACCGGCTGGACGAGGTCTGGAACCGCTTCAAGAACCTCAAGGTGCAGGACCTGGAGGGCGACGAGCTGCTCTACCGCGAGCTGCGCGACCGCTTCGGGACCTACTTCGACGGCTCCATGGGCGCTGCCGCGCTGCAGAAGCGCCTGGAGACCTTCGACCTGGACGAGGAGGCCGAGCGGCTCCGCGAGATCATCCGCACCGGCAAGGGCCAGAAGAAGACCCGTGCGCTGAAGCGGCTCAAGGTCGTCTCCGCGTTCCTGCAGACCAGCAACAGCCCCAAGGGCATGGTGCTGGACTGCGTGCCGGTCATCCCGCCGGACCTGCGTCCGATGGTGCAGCTGGATGGTGGCCGCTTCGCGACCTCCGACCTGAACGACCTGTACCGCCGTGTCATCAACCGCAACAACCGCCTGAAGCGGCTTCTCGACCTCGGTGCGCCCGAGATCATCGTCAACAACGAGAAGCGGATGCTGCAGGAGGCCGTCGACGCGCTGTTCGACAACGGCCGCCGCGGCCGTCCGGTCACCGGTCCGGGCAACCGTCCGCTCAAGTCGCTGTCCGACATGCTCAAGGGCAAGCAGGGCCGCTTCCGGCAGAACCTGCTGGGTAAGCGCGTCGACTACTCGGCCCGTTCCGTCATCGTCGTCGGCCCGCAGCTCAAGCTGCACCAGTGCGGTCTGCCCAAGGCGATGGCGCTGGAGCTGTTCAAGCCGTTCGTGATGAAGCGGCTGGTGGACCTCAACCACGCGCAGAACATCAAGAGCGCCAAGCGCATGGTCGAGCGCGGCCGTACGGTCGTCTACGACGTGCTGGAAGAGGTCATCGCGGAGCACCCGGTGCTGCTCAACCGCGCACCGACGCTGCACCGTCTCGGCATCCAGGCCTTCGAGCCGCAGCTGGTCGAGGGCAAGGCCATTCAGATCCACCCGCTCGTGTGCACCGCGTTCAACGCGGACTTCGACGGTGACCAGATGGCCGTGCACCTGCCGCTGTCGGCCGAGGCGCAGGCCGAGGCCCGCATCCTGATGCTGTCCTCGAACAACATCCTCAAGCCGGCCGACGGCCGGCCGGTGACGATGCCGACGCAGGACATGGTCCTGGGTCTGTTCTTCCTCACCACGGACGAGGAGCAGCGCGTCACCAAGGGCGACGGCCGCTCGTTCAACTCCACCGCGGAAGCGATCATGGCGTTCGACGCCGGGGAGCTGTCGCTCCAGGCGAAGATCGACATCCGGTTCCCGGCCGGCACCACTCCGCCGCTGGGCTGGACCCCGCCGGCGCCGGAGGAGGGCGCCGCGTCCGACAGCGACTCCCTCGTGGGCGAGTGGCAGCCCGGCGACCCGTTCCGGCTGCGTACCTCCCTGGGCCGTGCGCTCTTCAACGAGCTGCTGCCCGAGGAGTACCCGTTCGTCGACTACACCGTGGGCAAGAAGCAGCTCTCCCAGATCGTCAACGACCTGGCCGAGCGCTACCCCAAGGTCGTCGTCGCGGCGGCGCTGGACAACCTGAAGTCCGCCGGTTACTTCTGGGCGACCCGTTCGGGTGTGACCATCGCGATCACGGATGTCGTCGTCCCGGACGCCAAGCCGGAGATCATCGCCGGTTACGAGGCGCAGGACGAGAAGGTCCAGAAGCAGTACGAGCGCGGTCTGATCACCAAGGACGAGCGCACGCAGGAGCTCATCGCCATTTGGACCAAGGCGACCAACGAGGTCTCCGAGGCGATGAACGAGAACTTCCCGAAGACGAACCCGATCTTCATGATGGTGGACTCGGGCGCCCGAGGGAACATGATGCAGATGCGTCAGATCGCCGGTATGCGTGGTCTGGTGTCGAACGCGAAGAACGAGACCATCCCGCGGCCCATCAAGGCGTCGTTCCGCGAGGGTCTCTCCGTGCTGGAGTACTTCATCTCCACGCACGGTGCCCGTAAGGGTCTCGCCGACACCGCCCTGCGTACCGCGGACTCGGGTTACCTCACCCGTCGTCTGGTCGACGTCTCGCAGGACGTGATCATCCGCGAGGAGGACTGCGGCACCGACCGCGGCCTCAAGCTGTCGATCGCCTCCAAGGGCGAGGACGGCGTGCTGCGCAAGGCGGAGGACGTCGAGACCAGCGTGTACGCGCGCTGCCTGGCCGAGGACATCGTCGTCGACGGCATGGTGCTGGCCCCGGCCGGTACCGACCTGGGCGACGTGCTCATCGACGAGCTGGTCCGGCACGGTGTGGAGACCGTCAAGACGCGGTCCATCCTCACCTGCGAGTCGCACGTGGGCACCTGCGCCATGTGCTACGGCCGCTCGCTGGCCACCGGCAAGCTGGTCGACATCGGCGAGGCCGTCGGCATCATCGCCGCCCAGTCGATCGGTGAGCCCGGCACCCAGCTGACGATGCGTACCTTCCACACCGGTGGTGTGGCCGGTGACGACATCACCCAGGGTCTGCCGCGTGTGGTCGAGCTGTTCGAGGCCCGTACGCCCAAGGGCGTCGCGCCGATCTCCGAGTCGGCCGGCCGGGTCCGGATCGAGGAGACGGAGAAGACCAAGAAGGTCGTCGTCACCCCCGACGACGGCTCGGACGAGACGTCCTACAGCGTCTCCAAGCGTGCGCGCCTGCTGGTGGGCGAGGGCGACCACGTCGCCGTCGGCCAGCGGCTGACCGTCGGTACGGAGAACCCGCACGACGTGCTCCGCATCCTCGGCCAGCGCGCGGTGCAGGTGCACCTGGTGGGCGAGGTCCAGAAGGTCTACAACTCGCAGGGTGTGTCGATCCACGACAAGCACATCGAGATCATCATTCGGCAGATGCTGCGCCGCGTGACGATCATCGAGTCCGGCGATGCCGAGCTGCTGCCCGGCGAGCTGGTGGAGCGCACCAAGTTCGAGTCGGAGAACCGGCGCGTGGTGCAGGAGGGCGGCCACCCGGCCTCCGGCCGTCCGCAGCTGATGGGCATCACCAAGGCCTCGCTGGCCACCGAGTCCTGGCTGTCGGCGGCGTCCTTCCAGGAGACGACCAGGGTGCTGACCGACGCGGCGATCAACGCCAAGTCGGACTCCCTGATCGGCCTCAAGGAGAACGTCATCATCGGTAAGCTCATCCCGGCCGGTACGGGCCTGTCCCGCTACCGCAACATCCGGGTCGAGCCCACCGAGGAGGCGAAGGCCGCGATGTACTCGGCCGTCGGTTACGACGACATCGACTACTCGCCCTTCGGCACCGGCTCCGGCCAGGCGGTTCCGCTGGAGGACTACGACTACGGGCCCTACAACGCCTGAGTCCGACGCAACGCCTCGGGGCGGTCTCCCTTCACGGGAGGCCGCCCCGCGGTCGTATCCGTACGGCTGTGAACCGGCCACGGACGGCCTGCGTCATGGATGATGGGGGAAGACGGCAAGTTCGAGCTGGGAGGTGGGGGCCGGTGGCGTTCGGACCGTGGAATCCTGGAGGTGCCCCGGGCCAGGGGTACAACCCCGGGCTCGTCTCGAAGCAGGGGCAGCCCGGGCAGCCCCCTGGCGGTGTACCCGTGCAAAGTCAGCCGCAGATGGGGGCGATGCGCGCCTCGCACACCGACCGGGAGCGGGCGATCGACGTCCTGAAGGCCGGATTCAGCGAAGGCCGGCTGGGTCAGGAGGAGTACGAGCAGCGGCTGGCGCGGGCGTCGCAGGCGCAGACGTACGCGGACCTGAGCGTGCTCATCGCGGATCTGCCGCAGGGCCCGGTGCCCGTGCCGGTACCGGCGCCGCAGCCCACCTATCCGGTGGTGCCGCGCACCTTCTTGCCGGCGCCGCCGCCGAGCACCAACGGTTCGGCGATCGGTGCGCTGGTCTGCGGGGTCCTGACGCCGATGTACGGGCTGACGGCGATCCCCGCGGTGATCCTCGGGCACAAGGCGAAGGCGGAGATCCGCAGGACCGGTGAGCAGGGGGACGGGCTGGCCACGGCCGGTCTGGTGCTGGGCTGGCTGGCCATCGGGACCGTTCTGGCGATCATCTTCGGGGTGATCGTGGCGTCGAGCTGACGGGACGGGCGGCGGCCCGTTCCGCCGGGCGGTGACGAGCTGTCCTGTGTGCCCTTCTTCTCGCAGGTCGGGGGCGCTATGGTGGCCGGTCCATTTGTTTTGACCCCAGCCGATGAGGTAGGTACCCTCAATCTCTGTGCCTGGGGTGTCCCCTGCGCTGTTGTCCCCCGCGGATGTGGTATCCGCAACTGCGGCGACGGTGCGCGCAGCATGAGACACCGGAATCTGCATGCTTCTCACCATGGAGAAGTCCTCCGCCCTCGGCGGAGATCTGCAGCCTTCGACACACCCGACCTCGTGGGTCGGGTATGGCCCAGGTTAGCTTTACCGAGACTGGCACACAGAAACCGGAGAAACGGTGCCTACGATCCAGCAGCTGGTCCGCAAGGGCCGGCAGGACAAGGTCGAGAAGAACAAGACGCCCGCACTTGAGGGCTCGCCCCAGCGTCGAGGCGTCTGCACGCGTGTGTTCACGACCACCCCGAAGAAGCCGAACTCGGCCCTGCGTAAGGTCGCCCGTGTGCGCCTGACCAGCGGGATCGAGGTGACCGCCTACATTCCGGGTGAGGGTCACAACCTGCAGGAGCACTCCATCGTGCTCGTGCGTGGTGGCCGTGTGAAGGACCTGCCGGGTGTTCGCTACAAGATCATCCGCGGCTCCCTCGACACGCAGGGCGTCAAGAACCGCAAGCAGGCTCGCAGCCGCTACGGCGCCAAGAAGGAGAAGTAAGAATGCCTCGTAAGGGCCCTGCCCCGAAGCGCCCGGTCATCATCGACCCGGTCTACGGCTCTCCTCTGGTGACCTCCCTCATCAACAAGGTGCTGCTGAACGGCAAGCGCTCCACCGCTGAGCGCATCGTCTACGGCGCCATGGAGGGGCTGCGCGAGAAGACCGGCAACGACCCGGTCATCACGCTCAAGCGTGCCCTGGAGAACGTCAAGCCGACCCTCGAGGTCCGCTCCCGTCGTGTCGGTGGCGCCACCTACCAGGTTCCGGTCGAGGTCCGCCCCGGCCGCTCCTCCACGCTCGCGCTGCGCTGGATCGTGGGGTACTCCCGCGCCCGCCGCGAGAAGACCATGACCGAGCGTCTGATGAACGAGCTGCTCGATGCCTCCAACGGGCTCGGCGCCGCCGTGAAGAAGCGCGAGGACACGCACAAGATGGCCGAGTCCAACAAGGCCTTCGCGCACTACCGCTGGTAGTCGCTACCCCCATCGAGACCGAGAGAAGACTGAAGCCTTATGGCTACCACTTCACTTGACCTTGCCAAGGTCCGCAACATCGGGATCATGGCGCACATCGACGCGGGCAAGACGACGACCACCGAGCGGATCCTTTTCTACACCGGTCGTAGCTACAAGATCGGTGAGGTCCACGACGGCGCTGCCACGATGGACTGGATGGAGCAGGAGCAGGAACGCGGCATCACCATCACGTCCGCCGCGACGACCACTCACTGGCCGCTCAACGGCGTCGACTACACCATCAACATCATCGACACCCCGGGCCACGTCGACTTCACCGTCGAGGTGGAGCGTGCGCTGCGCGTGCTCGACGGTGCCGTGACGGTGTTCGACGGTGTCGCCGGTGTGGAGCCGCAGTCCGAGACGGTGTGGCGGCAGGCCGACCGCTACGGCGTTCCGCGTATCTGCTTCGTCAACAAGCTCGACCGTACCGGCGCGGAGTTCCACCGCTGCGTCGACATGATCAGCGACCGCCTGGGTGCGATTCCGCTGGTCATGCAGCTGCCGATCGGCACCGAGGCGGACTTCAAGGGCGTCGTCGACCTGGTGTCGATGAAGGCCCTCGTCTGGTCGCCCGAGGCCAAGATGGGCGAGATGTACGACACCGTCGACATCCCGGACACCCACGCCGAGGCGGCCGAGGAGTGGCGCGGCAAGCTGCTCGAAGCCGTCGCGGAGAACGACGAAGAGATGATGGAGCTGTACCTGGAGGGCCAGGAGCCCACCGAGGAGCAGCTCATGGCGGCGATCCGCCGGGTGACCCTCGCCTCCACCGGCGGCGAGGACGTCGTCACGGTGACGCCGGTCTTCTGTGGCACCGCGTTCAAGAACAAGGGGGTGCAGCCGCTGCTCGACGCGATCGCGCGGTACCTGCCGTCCCCGCTGGACGTCGAGGCCATCGAGGGCCAGTCCCCGAAGGACGCCGAGGAGATCATCAAGCGTCGTCCCTCCGAGGAGGAGCCGATGTCGGCGCTGGCGTTCAAGATCGCCAGCGACCCGCACCTCGGCAAGCTGACCTTCCTGCGTGTCTACTCGGGTCGCCTGCACACCGGCACCCAGGTGATGAACTCGGTGAAGGGCCGCAAGGAGCGCATCGGCAAGATCTACCGGATGCACGCGAACAAGCGTGAGGAGATCGAGTCGGTGGGTGCCGGCGACATCGTCGCCGTCATGGGTCTCAAGCAGACCACCACCGGTGAGACCCTCTGCGACGCGAGCAACCCGGTGATCCTGGAGTCGATGGACTTCCCGGCCCCGGTCATCGAGGTCGCCATCGAGCCCAAGTCCAAGGGCGACCAGGAGAAGCTGGGCGTCGCGATCCAGCGGCTGGCCGAGGAGGACCCGTCCTTCCAGGTCAAGACGAACGAGGACACCGGCCAGACGATCATCGCGGGCATGGGCGAGCTGCACCTGGACGTGCTGGTCGACCGCATGAAGCGCGAGTTCAAGGTCGAGGCCAACGTCGGTAAGCCGCAGGTGGCCTACCGCGAGTCGCTCCGCAAGAAGGTCGAGAAGGTCGACTACACCCACAAGAAGCAGACCGGTGGTTCCGGTCAGTTCGCGAAGGTGCAGATCGACGTCGAGCCGCTTGAGGGCGACGGCTACGAGTTCGTCAACCAGGTCACCGGTGGCCGTATCCCGCGGGAGTACATCCCGTCCGTGGACGCGGGCTGCCAGGAGGCCATGGAGTTCGGCGTGCTGGCGGGCTACCCGCTGACCGGCGTCCGCGTGACGCTGCTCGACGGTGCCTACCACGACGTCGACTCCTCCGAGATGGCCTTCAAGATCGCCGGTTCCATGGCGTTCAAGGAGGCCGCCCGGAGGGCGAGCCCGGCCCTGCTCGAGCCGCTGATGAAGGTCGAGGTGACCACGCCCGAGGACTACATGGGCGACGTCATCGGCGACATCAACTCGCGGCGTGGCCAGGTCCAGTCGATGGACGACCGCGGCAACGCGAAGCTCGTCACCGGTCTGGTACCGCTGTCGGAGATGTTCGGCTACGTCGGAGACCTGCGCAGCAAGACCTCCGGCCGTGCCACGTACTCCATGCAGTTCGACTCCTACGGCGAGGTTCCCCGGAGCGTCGCCGAGGAGATCATCGCGAAGGCCAAGGGCGAGTAACCACTCGCTCAGGGCGAGTGAGCCACTCGTCCAGGGGCGAGCGGGACATCCGCACTCACCCCTTAGGCTGGAGCAAAGGCATTCGGGGCACTCCGGTACAGATCGCTCGGTCATCGAGCGGACTGTACCGGGGCGCTCCGGCCGCCGGCCCACCCCAAGCGAACAGGTCAAGGGCGTCCCCCTAGGGGTCCTGACCGGTTCGGTACGACCACCTGAACCCCTCCGCAAAATGTGGAGGGTGTACAGCACCAGTCCACAGGAGGACCCCAGTGGCGAAGGCGAAGTTCGAGCGGACTAAGCCGCACGTCAACATCGGCACCATCGGTCACATCGACCACGGCAAGACCACTCTTACCGCGGCGATCACCAAGGTGCTGCACGACGCGTACCCGGACCTGAACGAGGCTTCGGCCTTCGAGAACATCGACAAGGCGCCCGAGGAGCGCCAGCGCGGTATCACCATCTCCATCGCGCACGTCGAGTACCAGACGGAGAACCGTCACTACGCCCACGTCGACTGCCCGGGTCACGCGGACTACATCAAGAACATGATCACCGGTGCTGCCCAGATGGACGGCGCCATCCTCGTGGTCGCCGCCACCGACGGTCCGATGCCGCAGACCAAGGAGCACGTGCTCCTGGCCCGCCAGGTCGGCGTTCCGTACATCGTCGTCGCCCTGAACAAGGCCGACATGGTGGACGACGAGGAGATCATGGAGCTCGTCGAGCTCGAGGTCCGTGAGCTGCTCTCCGAGTACGAGTTCCCGGGCGACGAGGTTCCGGTCGTCAAGGTCTCCGCGCTCAAGGCCCTCGAGGGCGACCAGGAGTGGGGCGAGTCCGTCGTCAAGCTGATGCACGCTGTCGACGAGGCGATCCCGGCTCCGGAGCGCGACACCGACAAGCCGTTCCTCATGCCGATCGAGGACGTCTTCACGATCACCGGTCGCGGTACGGTCGTCACCGGCCGTATCGAGCGCGGTACCCTCAAGGTCAACGAGAATGTCGACATCATCGGCATCAAGGAGACCAAGACCTCGACCACCGTCACCGGTATCGAGATGTTCCGCAAGCTCCTCGACGAGGGCCAGGCCGGTGAGAACGTCGGCCTCCTGCTCCGCGGCATCAAGCGCGAGGACGTCGAGCGCGGCCAGGTCATCATCAAGCCGGGCTCGGTCACCCCGCACACGGAGTTCGAGGCGCAGGCGTACATCCTGTCGAAGGACGAGGGTGGCCGTCACACCCCGTTCTTCAACAACTACCGCCCGCAGTTCTACTTCCGCACCACCGACGTGACCGGCGTGGTGACCCTCCCCGAGGGCACCGAGATGGTCATGCCGGGCGACAACACCGAGATGAGCGTCCAGCTCATCCAGCCCGTCGCCATGGAAGAGGGCCTCAAGTTCGCCATCCGTGAGGGTGGCCGGACCGTGGGCGCCGGCCAGGTCACCAAGATCATCAAGTGACCTAGCGCGACCAGCGCGCGAACGCTCGCGCGTCGGCCTCGGCCAAGAAGAGGGCCCGTACGGCTGTGAAGCCGTACGGGCCCTCTTCGTATGCGCGGCTTCCACTCGTACGATGGACGGGCCGGCGCGCACCCCTGACCGACGGGGGCGCGACCCTTTTCCTCATACGGAGTGAACTGTGCTGCGCACCATGTTCAAGTCCAAGATCCACCGGGCCACTGTCACCCAGGCCGATCTGCACTACGTCGGCTCGGTGACCATCGACGCCGACCTGCTGGACGCCGCGGACCTGCTCCCCGGCGAGCTGGTCCACATCGTCGACATCACCAACGGCGCCCGGCTGGAGACCTACGTCATCGAGGGCGAACGGGGCAGCGGAGTCCTCGGCATCAACGGTGCCGCCGCCCATCTCGTCCACCCCGGGGACCTGGTCATCGTCATCAGCTACGCCCAGGTGGACGACGCGGAGGCCCGCGCGATGCGTCCCCGTGTCGTCCATGTGGACGCGGACAACCGGATCGTGGCCCTGGGCGCCGACGCGAGCGAGCCGACGCTCGGCTCCGACGCGGAACGGCCACCGTATGCGGTGCCGCACCCCTGATCCGGGCGCGCCCCGAAGGGGCGCGGGGAACTGCGCGCGCAACCAGGAAGCACGTCGCAGCCTGCCATGCGCGGGGCGGGCCGGCTGGTTCCCGGTTGGCGTGCCGGGCGGTTGCTCAGGGGACGTAGCGGGGGAGCCCGTCCGTGGAGATGGTCCACTCGCCGACGGTGATGTCCTCGCCGTAGACGAAGTCCTTGCGTGTGGCGTAGCGGGGGCCCGCTGGGGTGGGGTGGATGTCCGACAGAACGGCTCCCTCGCCCGTACGCGGGTCGAAGACCACGTACACCGGAATTCCGAGCAGCGGATAGTCCCGCATCTTGCCCGTCCAGTCGTTGTCCGGGTTGGACCGGGAGACGACCTCGACGGCAGCGACCAGGCTGCGTGGATCGAAGGGCCCCTCGACCTCCATATCGGCCTCGGCGATGACGATGATGTCGGGATGGCGGACGACGCCATGCTGTGCGTCCTCCACGTCAGGGGTACCGGTATGGGCGAGCAAGCCCTCCGGCATCACCTTCTCCAGACGACGGCTGACACGCGCCGCCGTCAGTTCGTGCGGTCCCCCCGGCGACATCATGTCGTGAACGATTCCTTCTCTCGTGATCTCCAGCTTGCCGGGCACGCTGTCCTGTATGCGCTCGACGATGTCCCGCATCGCTTGGTACTGGACGGCGTCGTGCTCCGAGTGGTGCGAGGTGATCGTCACGGCGCGCGCTCCCTTCTGCCTGCGATCGCCGGAGGCCAGTGGCACTCATGCTAGTCGCGTGCGAGCCCCTTCCACATGGCCCGTCGCGGCACTCCCGGCAGCGGCCGGGGGCGGGCGCGCGGAAGGGGCGCCCGCAGTCGGGGCACTCCTGGAGCGGGTCCGGGCGGGGGTCTGACGGCCGGGAGGCGGGCAGCGGCGGTGGCAGCAGCGCGGTGAGCCGGTGCGCCAGCAGTGCCGCCGGGCGGCGCAGCTCGGTGACCGGCGGGAGGTGCGCGGTCAGGGAGCGCCGTACGGCCTCGGGCCGCACCCCGCGCTCCAGCCACGCCGCTACGGCGGGGGAGAGGCGGGCCGTCTCCCGCTCGGACAACAGCAGGCGGTCGTCGTCGCGGCGCAGAGCGGCGAGGAGCGCGACGGCCGTGGCGTCCCGCGCGAGGTCGGCGCCCTCGGGCGCGGGGAGTGGGGGTTTGGGCGCGGGAGGTGTGGGCTCCGGCGTCGAGGCGGGCGGCGTCGAGTCGAGCGGCGCCGACGGCGGGGCCGGTGCCGGTTCCTGTGGCCGTTCCTGCGCCGGGGTCCTTGCCTCCGGTGGTGCGGCGAGTGCCTGCCGCGCGTGCGGCTCGCCGGGGGTCTCCGTCGGGTGCGCGTACGACACCGTACGGGTGACGACCCGTCCGCTGGGAGTGCGGCTCACCGTCCGCGCCAGGTACCCGTACGCCTCCAACTCGCGTAGTGCTGCGGCGATTCGGGCTTCGCCCTCGGGGAAGCGGGCGGTCAGCGATTTGATGTCCACCCTTGTGCCGTCCGGCACGGACTGGATGTGGACGGCGAGCCCGATCGCGAGGAGCGACAGCTCCCGGTGCTGGGCGAGGTGGTTGCCGACGACCGTGAAGCGGTCGCGGTGACGGAAATTGATGTGGACGAGGCCGGAGCGGCGCGCGGGCGCGCTAAGCTGCTGAACAGCCATCGGGAAGCCGTTTCTTCCTTGATGGTCAGGCCCTCGATCGGGATGGCAGTCCCGGCCGGGGGCCGTCGCAAGTGTGCGGTTGTCGTGCTGGAGCCTATGCCAGCCAACGGGCGTAAAGGCCAGCCAACTTGGCCTCATTCACTCGTGTGGGTGACGGGAGGCTGGTGGGGCTTGGTGAGGTGCTTCGCCGGTTCCTTTACGCCCTTGATGTGGCGGGCCACCGGGTCGCGGCGGACCGCGACCCGGTGAGCGCGGTGCCGGCCGGCAATGCGATCTCGGCCCACGCCGTCTTGCAGGGCGACGGCCCGTACGTCACGCCCCACCGTTCGCTCAGCGCCGCGACGAGCAGCAGCCCGCGCCCCGACTCCGCCTCGGCGGCGGGCGGCTGGGGAGGCGACGCGGCGTCCGGCGCCCGCTCGCTCCGGGTATCCGACACCTCGACGCGGACGAGTCCCGGCGCGTCGGCGGTACGGACTCTGAGCCGGAAACTGCGCCCCGGTACGCGGCCGTGGAGCGCCGCGTTGGCGGCCAGCTCCCCGACGACCTGCGCGACGGACTCCGTCGGCAGCCCGCGCGAGCCGAGCTCGGCAACGGTGAGGAGGCGCGCGAGGCGCGCCCCACGCCGGGTGGGGGACAGCAGAACGGTGAAGTCCAACCGGATGGCGGCGAGTTGGGACAGCGGAGGAGTGGTGGTCTCGTTGGTCACCTCACCCAGCGTGGCCGGATGTGCGCGCTCTGGACAGATGGGACGAGCGAACGGACGGAGGCTGTCCGGCAGCGCAGGCGGAATAGTACGGATTGTACGCCGTAACCGGAGCAGTTTTACGAATTCTGTGACAAAGCATGGCGAGACGCTCCTACGGTATGCGTACCGACTGCGGACGGAGGCAGTACGCATGGCCGAACACGATGACGAATGGGAGGCGGGGCTGGAGGACGACTCCAGCGCCGTACTCCGGGCGGTCAGCCGCCAGATCAAGCTGTGGCGCGAGGCAGCGGGCATGACCCAGGGTGAGTTGGGCGCGGCGATCGGCTACGGCGAGGAGATGGTCTCCGCCGTGGAGCGCTGCAAGCGGCTCCCCAAGCCGGAGTTCCTCGACGGCACGGACCAAGCACTGGGCGCGGACGGCAAGCTCTCCGCCATGAAGGAGGACGTCAAGCAGGCCCGGTACCCGAAGAAGGTCCGCGACCTGGCCAAGTTGGAAGCGAAGGCCGTGGAAATCGGTGCTTACGGTGGCCACAACATCGAGGGCCTGTTGCAGACGGAGGAATACGCGCGCGCACTCTTCGCCCAGCGACGCCCGGCTTACGGCGAGGAGGAGCTTGACCGCCAGGTCGCTGCTCGTATGGCTCGGCAGGCGGTCCTCGAACACCGTCCATCACTGGCGTTCACCTTCGTGCAGGAGGAGGTGACCCTGCGAAGGCCTATCGGCGGCAAGGCAGTGCTGCGTCAGCAACTCGCACATCTGCTGGAGGTTGCTCAGTTGCGGCACGTGACGATCCAGGTGATGCCGACGGCGTCTGAGGAGCACGCAGGCATGGCGGGCGGGCACCGCATCTACAAGTTCCCAGACGGCAAGACGTTGGGGCACTCAGAGGGCCAGATGACGAGCCGCTTGATCTCTGACCCGAAAGAGGCGCAGATCCTAGAGATGCGCTATGGCATGCTGCGCTCACAGGCGCTCACCCCGCGTGAGTCTTTGGCCCTCATCGAGAAAGTGCTGGGAGAGACATGACGTTGAAGCTTTCCACCGCAGACGGCTCTGGCCTGGAGTGGGTGAAGAGCAGCTACAGCAGCGACGACGGCCCCGCCTGCGTGGAGGTGGCCGCCACGTCCGGCACGGTCCGCGTGCGCGACTCCAAGAACAAGCCGGGCCCGCAGCTGGCTGTCACGCCGACCACCTGGGCGGTTTTCGTCTCGTACGCCGCCACCAACTGACGTGCACCCTCCCGCGCCCCCGTCTCGACAAGGCGGGGCCGGGGGTCGGTCCGTCCGTGACATCTCACCGAGAAGGAGTGAACGGCATGCCGTTGAGGCTCGATGCGCAATGGGTCAGGAGCAGCTACAGCAGCAACGATGGGCCGTTGTGCGTCGAGGTTGCTGCGACCCCCGGCACGGTGCACATCCGCGACTCCAAGAACACGCCGGGGCCCCGGCTCGCCGTCGCGCCGACCACCTGGGCGGCTTTCGTCACGTACGCCGCCACCCGCTGAGGCGCGCCGGAGAAAGGCTGGACGACAGATGAGTCTGGAACCCGGCTCCGAACTGCAGTGGACCAAGAGCAGCTACAGCAGCAACGACAGCCCGGACTGTGTGGAGGTGGCGGCCACGCCCGGCACGGTCCACGTGCGCGACTCCAAGGTCCCGACCGGCCCGCAGCTTGCCGTCGCTCCGACGACCTGGGCCCGCTTCATCTCGTACGCCACCGTCACCGACTGATACTCGTCCCTTCCGTGCCCCCGTCTCACCGAGGCGGGGGCACCGTGCGGTTGCGAGCCAGCGGTGCGAGACCTGCCATGAGGCAGACGGCCGCCAGCGGGATCAGGTCGAGATCGACCGCGATCAGGGCGAAGGCCACGAACACGAGCGCCGGGCTCCACACGGGCAGCCGGCTGGGCCGTGCGGCTGCCAGCATGATCAGCAGGGTGAGCGTGCCGAGTTGGAAGGCGAGCGGGCCTGCCAGCTTGAGAAGGTCGGGCAGCGGGGCCGAGTCGGCCAAACCGGAGAACAGATCGCCGAGTATGACCCAGACGAAGCAGCCCGCGCCGAATGATCCGGCAACCATGGCGGCACTGGCGGCGGTTCTCTTCCGGGCGGTGGTCGCGGGAGCGAGGCGGCGCAGCTCCACGAGGAAGGCGCCGAGCAGAAGGAAGGCGGCGAGGAAGAACGTGTGGCCGAGGTTCCACGCGAACCCTGGGCCGTGGTCGCCGTCCAGGCCATCGATCAGGCGAAGCACGCCGTAGCACAGCAGCAGAATGGGGATGAGGACCGGAAGCAGCCGGGTTGTGCGTGCCATTGAGGTCATGCCCCTACGGTCTCTGTCCGGTCCGGCTGCGGGGTATCGGGACGATCCCCAAGCGCACCCGGAGGACGGCCTTAGGGGTCAGGCCGCTCAACTACCCGCGCTCGCAGGGCTGTAGCGCTTGTGCAAGGACCTTCCGGTCCCGAACCGCTCCCCGAACCCGGTAATTCCCTACACTCGGAGAACAGGGTGATTCTCGTATTGATCACCATTTCATGCGGGGGAAAGGGAAAACGCGTGCGATTCTGGGTGTTTTTCCGGTTACTGGTCGCCATCGGGACCATCAGCATCATGATGATGTGGGGGCAGCGCAGGGGTGAATTGCTCCGCGGGATCGACCGTGACGGGTTCGCGGTGTTCACGGAGCTGAGCATGGGTCTCGCCATCCCGCTGGTGCTCATGGCGGCGCTGCTGTCCATCCCGTTCGAGATCTTCGTGTTGCGCAGGCGGCGGTCCTGGCATTTGGGCGCCAGCATCGTGGTGCTCGGGGTCAACGCCGTCCTCGCGATCGGCAGTGCCACGGCCGCTCCCGAGGCAACGCTGCTACCGGAGGAAGCGGCGGCATACAGCACTGATGACCGGGTACTTTTCGCGACCGTCCTGTTTCTCGTCTTTTACTACATGCTCTGGGCCCCGACGATCTACCTCGTGGCCACGGTCGCCTTCTTCGCAGGGGGCAAGCGTGCAACGTACGAGAGAATCGACTCCACCAACGCCCAGGTCGCTCTCGACGCCGGGCCGACGCTGGCCCAGCTCGGCCTGGTACTGACCGCCGCCGGCATCACCCAGGCGTACGACCGGGACGAGGGCTGGCAACAGATGATCGTCCCCGTCGGTGTCGGCGTCGCTCTGCTCGTCCTCACCCTGCTGACCTTGGCCGGGTACCGGCGCACGCGCACCTGACGGGACAGTCGAAGGACTGTCGGTCAGCCGGCCAGGCCCGTGAGCCGGGTGGGCGACTGGGAGCGGATCAAGGTGGAGACGGTTGCCATCCTCCGGTTCGAGGCGGGCCGCCCCCCACGACCGGCGGCTCGCCGACCTCGTCGGCGAACTCACGCTCTAGTACCTGGAGTTACTGCCTGATGGAACGACCGCCGGGTGTTGCGCCGCACCAGGGCGCCAAGCGCTACGACCATCCCCTGGTCGGCGGCCTGCATTTCTCCCACGAGTCCTTCCACACGCCCGGCGACACGGAACAGGCCCTGTGCGTCTACAACGTCGAACCGGTCTCCGAGACCGGCCAGGTCCTACGGGTCCTGGTCGCGGCTGGACAGCGCCCGAGAGCACGACACCCGATGCCTCGCACACCGACTGACACCACCTTTCCGTCCGTGCCCCCGTCTTCTGGGACGGAGGCACGGAGCGGCTGTTCCTCAATCAGCCAGGGAAAGGGCGACGCGGCGCTCCTGAAGATTGATCGACGTGACGACGACGGAGTAGTGATCCCCGACCTGTACGGAGTCCAGCTCCGCCGCCGGGCACTCCGCCTTCGGGAGGAGACCTGAGATGTCCTCCTGGACCTCCAGGAACAGTCCGATCGGGGTGATCTTCTCCACGACCCCGGTCAGTGTTGCCCCGAGTTGTGTTGCGGCAAAATCCAGAAAGGGATCGTGCTGCAGTTCCTTGAGGGACAACGAGACCTGGTCGCGTTCTGTGTCGACACTGAGGACAACCGCGACGACCTCTTCGCCGACCTGAGCGACCTGTTCCGCGTGGGTAAACCGCTTCCACGAAAGATTGGGAGCCGTGACGACGCCGGAAGCCCCGTCGAGGTCGACGAAGAGCACTGTGGCAGCTGCGGATGTGACTGTCCCCCTGCAAACCGCCCCCGGTTGCAGATCGTCGATTCCTGGCATCAGTCCTCCCACTTGTATCCCATGTGGAAATTCCACCATTTAGGTTTCCCTTCGATGAAGGAATTGAATAGCGGAATCTTCTCCTGGGGGATGAGCCATTGGTACTCTCCTGGTTTGTTGTCGTGAGTTCTCCGGTATTTCTCAGGCGGGAAAGCTTCGTTGAAGCCTTCCTTCATGGTGAACTCGTGGTAACCATCCTCGTGAGTACCTTGACTGGCGTATTTGTGAGCCACACCCTCAGTCTCTCCCAGATAGGCGGTTCCTTCCCCGCCCTCCGGGGTGTCGGGATGCAGATCAGGGTCGAGGCCGTCGGCCTCGCGGGCACGGTTGCCCCGCGCCGGCGCACGATAGAGCTTGAGCGGCTCCTCGTCCGGACACCTTGGCGAGAGCCCGAGAGGGTCGATCCAGTGGGACGGGTTGTCGACGTAACCGGCCGGATTCGGATCCGGCGCGAGCCCCCGGGGATCAGGAGTGAGATAGCGACCCGCTTCCGGGTCGTAATGTCGTAGGCAGTTGTAGTGCAGCCCCGTTTCGGGGTCGTAGTACTGGCCTGGGAAGCGGAGTGGGGTGTAGGCGGTGCTGTCGGTGTGCCAAGTGGTGGTGCCCCAGAGGGTGGAGCGGGTGCGCCAGGCAATGTCGCCGTCCTCGGAGATCAACTCCGTGGGGGTGCCGACGAGGTCGGTGACTATCGCGTAGAAGCGGGAGTCGATTTCCTGCTGGGTGGTCTCGTCGGTGAGGCGCTCCGCCTGGGTGAGGGGGGTGAAGCCCTTGTGGTCCCAGGTGAGGGTGACGGGGTGGCGGAGGGCCGGGTTGGTTGTCGTCTGCTCGATGAGGGTGGTGCCGTCCCAGGTAAAGGTGACGGTTTCGACTTTTGCGTCGCCTTCCATGCGGTGCTTGGCCGTGCGACGGCCCAGGGGGTCGTACTCATAGCGCCAGACAGTGCTGTCCGGGGTTGTGACCTCGGTGAGGCGGTCTTCGGCGTCCCAGGTGTATTGCCAGGTGTCCGGCTTCTTCGAAAGGCGGGTCCTCTGGCGGAGGGTGATACGGCCTGCTGCGTCGTGTTCGTAGCGGACCTTGCCCGCCGACGTGATGACCGTGCCCTCATAGGTCCGGGGGCCGATGGCATCGGGAGCCGCGTGGGTTGTAGGCCAGCTGGCTTCTGTCTGGTTGCCAGCGTCGTCGTAGGCGTACAGCTCGGTCCAGCCGCGGGCGTGGACGGCGGTGACGCGGCCGATCGCGTTCAGGTCGAACGTGGCCCGGCCGGAGAGCTGGTCCTCCACACCAGTGAGGAAGCCGTCCGGGCGGTAGGCGTACTCCCTGCGCTGGATCGTCGACTCCGGGGTGGTCACGGATAGGGCTTGCAGGCGGCCTGCCGGGTCCCACACCTGGGAGAGGGTGAGGCCTGCGTCGCCGATGTGGCGTTGTGTTTCGCGGCCTGCGGCGTCGTGGGCGAAGACGAGTGTGTGGCCGGAGGCCGTCAGCGAGGTGCGGTTGCCCGCCGCGTCGTACGTACCGGTGGAGACGGCTCCCGTGGGGGTGACGCGGCGGGTGCGGCGGCCCAGCGCGTCGTAGTTGTGGGTGAGGGCGCGGCCGTTGACCAGTTCGGTTTTGACGCGGCCGAGCTTGTCGCGCTGGTAGCGCAGTTCGGCGTCTGGGCCTATCGCCTCCAGTAGGCGGCCTGCCGGGTCGTAGGCGTACGTCGCCACCGCGCCGGCCGCGTCCTTGCGGGCTGTGCGGCCGAGAGCGTCGCGCTCGTAGCTGATCTCCTCGCCGAGGGGCGTGACGCGGCGGACGAGTTCCCCCGCCGCGTCGTGCTCGTACCGCTGGGTACGGTCGTCGAAGTCCGTCTCCGCAATCAACCGACCCGCAGGATCGTAGGTGTAGTCCCACGTCAGGCCCTGGGGGTTGGTCACACGTGTCATGTGGAGATCGGCGTCGTAGGTGAAGTCGTAGCGGACGCCGTCCGGGCCGGTGCGGGCGGTCAGCATGTCGAAGTGGGTGTATTCGTAGCGGGTCTCGCCGCCGACCGCGTCCACGTGCCGGGTGCAGTTGCCCTCGCCGTCCCACTCCCAGCGTTCGGTCGCGCCGTCCGGCGTGGTGCGGGACGTCAGACGGCCTTCAACCGTCCAGGTCATCGTGGTCACCGCACCCAGGGGGTCCACCAGGCGTACCGGGCGGCCGAAGGCGTCGCGTTCGTACCGGGTCACCCCGCCCAGCGGGTCGGTTACCTCCATAGGAAGGCCCACCGCGTCACAGCGGATCCGCGTCGTCGCGCCCAGGGGGTCCGTCACCACTGCGAGGTGGCCGTGGCCGTCGTACGAGTAGCGTGTTGTGTGGCCCGCGGGGTCGGTGAGGGCGGTGCGGTTGCCGTGGTCGTCCCACTCCTGGCGCCAGACCGCGCCATCGGGTTTCGTCGTCGTGATCGGGCGGCCGAGTTGGTTGCGGGTGGTCGTGACCGTCGTGCCGTCGGGGCGGCGGACCGCAGCCAGACGGCCCTCCTCGTCGTAGGTGAACGTCGTCCGTCGGCCCAGCGCGTCGGTGTGGGAGAGCGGGCGATTGAAGGCGTCCCGTTCGGTGGTGGTGCGGTGGCCGAGGGGGTTGATTCGGCCGACGGTCTGACCTTGTTCGTTGAACAGGTGACGTGTCGCATGCCCGGCGGCCGTCGTCACCGTCGTCACCCTGTGGGAGGTGGCGGTGTCGATGCCGTCGTAGTCGATGCGGACCTGCATATGGCCGGCCGTGCCGCCTTCGGCGATGACGCGGTGCAGGTTGTCGTAGACGTAGTCGTAGCGGCGGTCGTTGGTGTCGGTCCAGGCGAGGACCCGGTCCTCGTCGTCGTACTCGAACCTGAGCGGCAGACCGGAGGAGTTGATGACCTCCGTCAGATTGCCGTCCGTGTAGCCGTAGCGCAGCACCGTCGTGTCGCCGTCCGCGCCGGCGAGGGCCAGCGCCGTCACGCGGTCGCCTTCGACCGTCAGCTTCACCACATAGCCGCCGCTGTGCACGAGACGGGAGGGCGCGCCGGTCTCCAGGTCGTACTCGAAGGTGATGCTGTTGCCGTTGCGGTCGATGATCTGCTCGATCCGGGCCGCGCCATTCTCGGAAGCGCCGCCCTCCGGGGGCGCGAAGTGCCGCACCCAGCCCGTATCGGGCTCCGTCAGCGTGTAGCCGCCGTCCGGTGTGCGTTCCAGCGGCATGCGGGACGAGCCCGCCGAGGGGAGGGTGGGGACGCCGGGAGCCGGATGTGCGTACGACAGCAGACGGCCGTCCTCGGCGACGAAGACGACACCCTCCGCGTCGACTTCCAGCCGCTGGTCCACCGTTGAGGACCACGAGGGGCCGAACCAGTGGCCCAGCCGGTAGCCGGACTCCACATGACGGGTGAAGGCGAGAGGGAGTGCACCCGGCAATTCCAGATCGGTCTGGGCCAGGAACATCCGTCCGGTCGCCAGATCGATGGGGTCGGTGTCCCCGGTGCAGCGCCTGTTCGGCGGTGTGCTCGACGGGCCCTCGCCCTTCTCCGTGAGCGCCCTACGACTCTCCGCCGCCTCCTTCGCCACCTTTCCCGCGCGCCCCGCCTTCGTCGCCGCGCCCACGCCCTTGGTGCCCAGCAGTTCCGGGATGAGGCGGCCCAATCCCTCGGCGGGGTCCTTTTTGAAGGCGTCCAGCATGGCCTTGCCCGTGCCGACGGGGTCGTTGGCGGCGCGCATGATGCCGGTGACGGTCGAGTTGAGGTTGGTGACGTACTCGGCGGGGTGGGTGATGTTGTAGGGGTCGGTCGGGTTGACGCTGCGGACGAAGGTGACCAGCCCCGCGGTGCCCTTGACGATGCCGCCCGAGAGGTGGACGGCGTCCAGGCGCAGCCCGGTGAGGCCGTCACTGGCCTGTTCCCAGTAGTCCGGCTTGGGCGGGGCCGCGTCGCGGGCGGCCTGGACCGCCTTCTGGGCGACGCCCGCGGCCGTGTTGCGCTGGGTGCGGGCCCGCGAGAGCTGTTCTTGGGCCTCGTCCTTCTTGTCGTCCTTGTATTTGGCGATCGCCTCGCGGGCTTGGGACTGGGCCCGCTCGACGGTGTGGGCGAAGTCCTCCAGCGCTCCGGCTGCCTTCTCGCAGGCGTCGGCGGCCTTGGACCACTTGGCGGGCTCCAGGCCGACCTTTTCCCAGAAGGCGTCGGCAGCCTTGCCCTTCAACGTGCCCTGGGGCAGCTTCTTGAGGCCCTTGGCGACGTTGTCGAACGCGGTCTTGAAGTCCTGCAGATGCTTGGCCGTCGAGCGGATCCTGCTGGGACTGCCGAAGATCAGCTTCTTGGGGTCCTCGGTCTCGTCCAGCTGGAACTCGGCGGTCTCCGCGCCCATCGCGTTCGCCGCGGAGCGGGTCTTGTCCCGCGTCCAGTCGGCGCCGCTCTCCCAGCCGATGTCGTCCATCCGGTCGGCGGTCCAGTTCCCGCCGCCCTCGACCAGGTCGCCCGCGCCCTCGACGAGGTCCTCGCCCTTGTCCTCGATGGAGTCGGGTACGAAATCCCGCCAGCCCATCAGCCCTGGCCTTCCTGCTGCTGTGCTGCCCGCTCCTCGGGTGAGGGGCCGAACCACGCGTCGCGCTTGGCCTCGACCTCTTCGTCACTCATTCCGGTGGCGTTTTGGGCCATGTCCGTGTACATGCCGCCGCGACCCTTGGTGGTCAGCTCACGCGCGGTGTCCTGCCAGTCCTGGCCGATGTCCTCCTTGGCCTGGCGCAGGGAGTCCATGCTGTAGTCCGGCTTGTACGGCGCCACCAAGTCGCCCCAGTCGCTGTTGACGATCTCTTCCTCGGTGGCGTGCGGGTTGCCGGTGAGTGAGTTGAGGCCGACCTTGAGCGCCCCGGCCGCGTACTGGTCCTCCTCGTGCGCCATGCCAGCCGACAGGCCGAGCTTCTGGGCCAGCGCGTTGGCGTTCTGCACCAGGGCGCGTACGCCCCACTCCCACTTCTCGCAGAAGTCCTCGAAGTCGGCCGACAGGCCGTGGTGGCCCATCTCCATCCCGGTCAGGGACAGCTCCTCGAAGCCCGCGCCCTGGAGGGACGAGGTGGCCGAGCTGCCGGACTCCTTGAGTTCGTCGATGGCGCCCTTGAGTCCCTTCTCGATCAGATCGAGGGACTCCTTGTTCCACTTGATGCCGTCTGCGCTCTTGCCGTCGCCCATCAGGCGCCCTCCCCCTTGCCGGCACCGCCCACGGCCACCTCGTCCGGGACGATGCCCGGCGCGGGCGGGAAGAGCATGGAGCCGTCCTGATCCGCGACGTCGACGGCGACGCCCGTGGGTCCGTCGAAGGCGGGCACGACGGCGTCGAGCAGCCGGGCGCCCAGTACGGAGACGTACTCCCATTCCTGGCCCGGTGTGCCGCCGCTGCCCGGCTGAGCGGTGAACCGGGCCAGCGCCGCCTCGTCGGTGAACGCGAGGATCCAGCGCACCCCGCCGAAGGACCGCGTCAGCAACCGCTCGCCCTCTTCCCCCGCAGCCGCGTCCGAGTCCGCCCGCGGCACCAGTACCGCCGCGCGCCGGAACTCGCCCACCAGCGCGCCGGGGTCCCCGGTCCCCTCGCGCGTCGCGGCGATCTCTTCCCGAAGCTCCATCCCCGGTCCCCCCTCGTCGTGTGCGCTCCCCCTCGTTACCGACCGGTCTCTTCACTCAAGCAGGACCCGGGGTCGTCACGCAACGCCACAGTGCGGCACCGGTAAGTGATCCTTCCCTCATTTGCGCACGTCAGCCAGGGTGTCTGTGATAATGGGGCGGAGAGCAGATATCGGTGAATCGGTCCGTGCGTGAGGGCGGCTCGTGTGCTAGAGGGCCGATTGGCGACCGCTCTGCCCTCTATGGCACACTGTCCAGGTTGCTCGGTTGAGTGCCGATGCTGCGCGCCTCCCGCCGGGAGGACCGGAAGCGAGTCCCAGGTATTCGTCGCCTCTTATCAGGGGCGGAAGTACGGGAATCTTCCGGGAAGCGTAGGAGGGGCTTCCAGCCAGGCACCCGGTGGGTTTCCTCCCCCGGCTTCTCCTCTCACGGAACCCCTGAGGTCCGCCACGGCCCTGAGGGGGCGCACTTTTGCGCGTACGCATCCGTATGAGAAGGAAGCCGACACGCCCGACCGCGTGGGTCGAGCGTCGAGTACAGGGTCGGGGGCTGTGAAGCCAACGGGGTTCCAGAGCGTTACGAGAGACAGGACTACGAAGTAGCCATGGCGGGACAGAAGATCCGCATCAGGCTCAAGGCCTACGACCACGAGGTCATCGACAACTCGGCGAAGAAGATCGTCGAGACGGTGACGCGTACTGGCGCGTCGGTCGCCGGCCCGGTGCCGCTGCCCACAGAGAAGAACGTGTACTGCGTCATCAAGTCGCCGCACAAGTACAAGGACTCGCGCGAGCACTTCGAGATGCGTACCCACAAGCGTCTGATCGACATCCTCGACCCGACCCCCAAGACCGTTGACTCGCTGATGCGCCTGGACCTTCCGGCCGGCGTCGACATCGAGATCAAGCTCTGAGGGGTGTCGTAGAGATGGCTAAGCAGATCAAGGGCGTCCTGGGCGAGAAGCTCGGCATGACCCAGGTCTGGGACGACAACAACCGCGTTGTCCCCGTGACCGTCGTCAAGGCCGGGCCGAACGTCGTGACCCAGGTCCGCACCGCAGACAGGGACGGCTACGAGGCCGTCCAGATCGCCTTCGGCGAGATCGACCCGCGCAAGGTGAACAAGCCCCTCAAGGGCCACTTCGCCAAGGCCGACGTCACCCCCCGCCGCCACCTGGTGGAACTGCGTACCTCCGACGCGTCCGAGTACACGCTCGGCCAGGAGCTGAACGCGGACACCTTCGAGGCCGGCGTCAAGGTGGATGTGACCGGCAAGTCGAAGGGCAAGGGCTTCGCCGGTGGCATGAAGCGCCACGGCTTCCACGGCGGCAAGGCCTCGCACGGTGCCCACCGTGTGCACCGCAAGCCGGGCGCCATCGGTGGCTGCGCCACCCCGGGCCGTGTCTTCAAGGGCACCCGGATGGCCGGCCGGATGGGCAACGAGCGGGTCACCACCCAGAACCTGACCGTCCACGCCGTTGACGCGGAGAAGGGCCTGCTGCTCATCAAGGGCGCAGTCCCCGGTCCGAACGGCGGCCTCGTCCTGGTCCGTACCGCGGCCAAGGGGGCTTGAGGAACCGATGAGCACCATTGACATCCTTTCGCCGGCCGGCGACAAGACCGGGACCGTCGAGCTCCCCGCGGAGATCTTCGACGCGCAGGTCAGCGTTCCGCTGATCCACCAGGTCGTCGTCGCCCAGCTGGCCGCGGCCCGCCAGGGCACGCACAAGACCAAGACCCGCGGCGAGGTCCGCGGCGGCGGCAAGAAGCCGTACCGCCAGAAGGGCACCGGGCGCGCCCGTCAGGGCTCGACCCGTGCGCCGCAGTTCGCCGGCGGTGGCGTCGTGCACGGCCCCGTGCCGCGCGACTACTCGCAGCGGACCCCGAAGAAGATGAAGGCCGCCGCGCTGCGCGGTGCCCTCTCCGACCGGGCCCGCCACGGCCGCGTCCACGTCGTCTCCGGCGTGGTCGAGGGCGAGATCTCGACCAAGGCCGCGAAGGGCCTGTTCGGCAAGATCAGCGAGCGGAAGAACCTGCTGCTGGTCGCCGAGCGCACCGACGAGGCCGCCTGGCTGTCCGCCCGCAACCTGCCCCAGGTGCACATCCTGGAGCCGGGCCAGCTCAACACCTACGACGTGCTCGTCTCGGACGACGTGGTCTTCACCCGGGCCGCGCTCGAGTCCTTCGTTGCTGGCCCGCAGGCCCACACCGAAGGGAGCGACGCCTGATGGCTACGCGACACCCGAGCATTGCCTCCAAGGCAGCGAAGGCCGCGAAGGCCGCCCGCGTCGCCAAGGCCGCCCGCCGTGCGGCCGACGGTCCGGGCCCGGTTGCGCCGGCCGACCCGAGCAAGACCTTCTCCGACCCGCGCGACCTGCTGCTGCGGCCGGTCGTCTCGGAGAAGAGCTACGCGCTGCTGGACGAGAACAAGTACACGTTCATCGTCGACCCGCGTGCGAACAAGACCCAGATCAAGCAGGCCGTCGAAGAGGTCTTCTCGGTCAAGGTCGCCGGGGTCAACACGATCAACCGCCAGGGCAAGCGCAAGCGCACCCGCACCGGTTACGGCAAGCGCGCAGACACCAAGCGCGCCATCGTGACCCTTGTCGAGGGCGACCGTATCGACATCTTCGGCGGCCCGGCCTCCTGACGGGGGCCAGGTCGTTCAGAAGTCCTGAATCTTCCGAGGACTGAGAAATGGGTATCCGCAAGTACAAGCCGACGACTCCGGGCCGTCGCGGCTCATCCGTCGCCGACTTCGTCGAGATCACGCGGGACACGCCGGAGAAGTCGCTGGTCCGCCCGCTGCACAGCAAGGGCGGCCGTAACAACGCCGGTCGTGTGACTGCACGCCACCAGGGTGGTGGCCACAAGCGCGCCTACCGCGTGATCGACTTCCGTCGGCACGACAAGGACGGCGTGCCGGCGAAGGTCGCGCACATCGAGTACGACCCGAACCGCACCGCGCGTATCGCGCTGCTGCACTACGTGGACGGCGAGAAGCGCTACATCCTCGCCCCGCGCGGCATTCAGCAGGGCGACCGCGTCGAGAACGGCCAGGGCGCCGACATCAAGCCGGGCAACAACCTGCCGCTGCGCTACATCCCGGTCGGTACGACGATCCACGCGATCGAGCTGAAGCCGGGCGGCGGCGCCAAGTTCGCCCGCTCCGCCGGTGCCTCGGTGCAGCTGCTGGCCAAGGAGGGCCGGATGGCCCACCTGCGTATGCCGTCCGGTGAGATCCGGCTGGTCGACGTCCGCTGCCGCGCCACTGTCGGCGAGGTCGGCAACGCCGAGCAGTCGAACATCAACTGGGGCAAGGCCGGCCGTATGCGCTGGAAGGGCGTTCGCCCGACCGTCCGCGGTGTGGTCATGAACCCGATCGACCACCCGCACGGTGGTGGTGAGGGTCGTACCTCCGGTGGCCGCCACCCGGTTTCGCCGTGGGGTCAGAAGGAGGGGCGTACGCGCTCGCCGAAGAAGGCCAGCAACAAGTACATCGTCCGCCGCCGCAAGACGAACAAGAAGCGCTAGGAGGCGGGTTTAGATGCCGCGCAGTCTCAAGAAGGGGCCCTTCGTCGACGACCACCTCGCAAAGAAGGTGGACGCCCAGAACGACGCGGGCACCAAGAACGTCATCAAGACCTGGTCTCGCCGCTCGATGATCGTCCCGGCCATGCTGGGCCACACGATCGCGGTGCACGACGGCCGCAAGCACGTCCCGGTGTTCGTCACCGAGTCGATGGTCGGCCACAAGCTCGGCGAGTTCGCGCCGACCCGCACCTTCCGCGGCCACGTCAAGGACGACCGCAAGTCGCGTCGTCGCTGACGGGCGGGGTGTGTAGATCATGACTGACACCGAAGGGACAACCATGGAAGCCAGGGCCTCAGCGCGCTATGTGCGCGTCACGCCCATGAAGGCCCGCCGGGTGGTGGACCTTGTTCGTGGCATGAACGCCACGGAGGCTCAGGCGGTCCTGCGTTTCGCCCCGCAGGCCGCGAGCGTGCCGGTGGGCAAGGTGCTGGACAGCGCCATCGCCAACGCCGCGCACAACTACGACCACACGGACGTCGACAGCCTCTACATCTCCGAGGCCTACGTCGACGAGGGTCCGACCCTGAAGCGGTTCCGGCCGCGTGCCCAGGGCCGTGCCTACCGGATCCGTAAGCGGACGAGCCACATCACCGTGGTCGTGAGCAGCAAGGAAGGAACCCGGTAATGGGCCAGAAGGTAAACCCGCACGGGTTCCGGCTCGGCGTCACCACCGACTTCAAGTCGCGGTGGTACGCCGACAAGCTCTACAAGGACTACGTCAAGGAAGACGTCTCGATCCGCCGCATGCTCACTCAGGGCATGGAGCGGGCGGGCATCTCCAAGGTGGAGATCGAGCGCACGCGTGACCGCGTCCGTGTCGACGTCCACACCGCCCGTCCGGGCATCGTCATCGGCCGCCGCGGCGCCGAGGCGGACCGGCTGCGCGGCAACCTGGAGAAGCTCACCGGCAAGCAGATCCAGTTCAACATCCTCGAGGTGAAGAACCCCGAGACGGACGCGCAGCTCGTGGCCCAGGCGGTCGCCGAGCAGCTGTCCTCCCGGGTCTCCTTCCGCCGCGCCATGCGCAAGAGCATGCAGACGGCGATGAAGGCCGGTGCCAAGGGCATCAAGATCCAGTGCGGCGGCCGTCTCGGCGGTGCCGAGATGTCGCGCTCGGAGTTCTACCGCGAGGGCCGGGTCCCGCTGCACACGCTGCGCGCCAACGTCGACTACGGCTTCTTCGAGGCCCGTACGACCTTCGGCCGCATCGGTGTGAAGGTGTGGATCTACAAGGGCGACGTCAAGAACATCGCCGAGGTGCGCGCCGAGAACGCCGCGGCCCGTGCGGGCAACCGCCCGTCGCGCGGTGGCGGCAACGACCGTCCCCGCGGTCGGGGCGGCGAGCGCCGCGGCCGTAAGCCGCAGGGGCAGGGCCAGGGTGCCGAGACTCCCAAGCCGGAGTCCGTGACGCCCGCCGCCGCCGCGGCCGAGCCGAGCGCTTCAGGAAAGGAGAGCTGACCCATGCTGATCCCGCGCAGGGTCAAGCACCGCAAGCAGCACCACCCGAAGCGCACGGGTATGGCCAAGGGCGGTACCGAGGTCGCGTTCGGTGAGTACGGCATCCAGGCTGTGACCGGTGCCTACGTGACGAACCGGCAGATCGAGGCCGCTCGTATCTCCATGACCCGTCACATCAAGCGTGGCGGCAAGGTGTGGATCAACATCTACCCGGACCGTCCGCTGACCAAGAAGCCCGCCGAGACCCGCATGGGTTCCGGTAAGGGTTCGCCGGAGTGGTGGGTCGCGAACGTCAAGCCGGGGCGCGTGATGTTCGAGCTGTCCTACCCGAACGAGAAGATTGCTCGTGAGGCGCTCACCCGCGCTGCTCACAAGCTTCCGATGAAGTGCCGCATCGTGCGGCGCGAGGCAGGTGACGCGTGATGGCGGCCGGAACCAAGGCGTCCGAGCTGCGCGAGCTGGGCGACGAGGAGCTTGTCTCCAAGCTCCGCGAAGCCAAGGAAGAGCTGTTCAACCTCCGCTTCCAGGCGGCGACCGGGCAGCTCGAGAACCACGGCCGGCTCAAGGCCGTCCGCAAGGACATCGCCCGGATCTACACCCTGATGCGTGAGCGCGAGCTGGGCATCGAGACGGTGGAGAGCGCCTGATGAGCGAGACGAATGTGACCCAGAAGAACACTGAGCGCGGCTTCCGCAAGACCCGGCAGGGTCTTGTCGTCAGCGACAAGATGGACAAGACCGTTGTCGTCGCCGTCGAGGACCGCGTCACGCACGCGCTGTACGGCAAGGTCATCCGCCGTACCAACAAGCTCAAGGCGCACGACGAGCAGAACGCTGCCGGTGTCGGCGACCGTGTCCTCCTGATGGAGACCCGGCCGCTGTCCGCCACCAAGCGCTGGCGCATCGTCGAGATCCTCGAGAAGGCCAAGTAACTCCTTCGAGCCCGTCCTGGGCTCAAAGGTTCGTTCCGCCAGGCTCGGCAGGGATCGTCAGATCCCTGCCGGGAACCGGCAGACATACAGGAGATAGACGTGATCCAGCAGGAGTCCCGGCTTCGCGTCGCCGACAACACGGGTGCGAAGGAGATTCTCACCATCCGTGTGCTCGGCGGTTCGGGCCGGCGCTACGCGGGCATCGGTGACGTCGTCGTCGCTACCGTCAAGGACGCGATCCCCGGCGGGAACGTGAAGAAGGGCGACATCGTCAAGGCCGTCATCGTGCGCACCGTCAAGGAGCGCCGCCGCCCGGACGGCTCGTACATCCGGTTCGACGAAAACGCCGCCGTCATTCTCAAGAACGACGGCGACCCTCGCGGCACCCGCATCTTCGGCCCGGTGGGCCGCGAGCTGCGCGAGAAGAAGTTCATGAAGATCATCTCGCTCGCGCCGGAGGTGCTGTGACCATGAAGATCAAGAAGGGCGACCTGGTTCAGGTCATCACCGGTAAGGACAAGGGCAAGCAGGGCAAGGTCATCGTGGCCTACCCCCGCGAGGACCGGGTCCTGGTCGAGGGTGTCAACCGGGTCAAGAAGCACACGAAGGCCGGTCAGACGGCCCGCGGTTCGAAGACCGGCGGCATCGTGACCACCGAGGCCCCGATCCACGTCAGCAACGTTCAGCTGGTCGTGGAGAAGGACGGCAAGAAGGTCGTGACCCGCGTCGGGTACCGCTTCGACGATGACGGCAACAAGATCCGCGTTGCCAAGCGGACCGGTGAGGACATCTGATGACTGCCACCACCACCGAGGCCCCCCGCCTCAAGCAGCGCTACCGCGCCGAGATCCAGGGCAAGCTGCAGGACGAGTTCTCCTACGACAACGTCATGCGGATCCCCGGTCTGACCAAGATCGTGGTCAACATGGGTGTGGGCGACGCCGCCCGCGACTCCAAGCTGATCGAGGGTGCCATCAAGGACCTCGCCACGATCACCGGTCAGAAGCCCGCTGTCACCAAGGCCCGCAAGTCCATCGCGCAGTTCAAGCTGCGTGAGGGTCAGCCGATCGGCGCCCACGTGACGCTGCGCGGCGACCGGATGTGGGAGTTCCTGGACCGCCTGCTGTCCCTCGCACTGCCGCGTATCCGCGACTTCCGCGGTCTGTCGCCCAAGCAGTTCGACGGTCGGGGCAACTACACCTTCGGTCTCACGGAGCAGGTCATGTTCCACGAGATCGACCAGGACAAGATCGACCGGGTCCGGGGCATGGACATCACCGTGGTCACCACGGCGACCAACGACGACGAGGGCCGGGCCCTGCTTCGTCACCTCGGCTTCCCGTTCAAGGAGAACTGATCATGGCGAAGAAGGCTCTGATCTCGAAGGCCAGCCGGAAGCCGAAGTTCTCGGTGCGTGCTTACACACGCTGCCAGCGCTGCGGCCGTCCGCACTCCGTCTACCGCAAGTTCGGCCTGTGCCGCGTGTGCCTTCGCCAGATGGCGCACCGTGGCGAGCTGCCGGGCGTGACCAAGAGCTCCTGGTAATCCCACCCTCCCGGCGACCGCCGGGAGGTGCCCCCATCCGACCGACGCTCCGCAGGGGCATACGTCGGACGGCGGGAATTTGGGACCAACCAGGACTCTCGGTAAGCTGAAAAGTCGCTTACTACGCCGTAGGTCCCCCGCGACGCACCCGTCCTGTCGTCGGCCGCAAGGCCGGCGGACGGGGAGAGGGACGACGCATACAGGGAAACCCCGGCGAGAGAGGCCGAAGGCCATCACATGACCATGACCGATCCCATCGCAGACATGCTGACGCGTCTGCGTAACGCGAACTCGGCGTACCACGACACCGTGGAGATGCCGCACAGCAAGATCAAGTCGCACATCGCGGAGATCCTCCAGCAGGAGGGCTACATCACCGGCTGGAAGACCGAGGACGCCAAGGTCGGCAAGAACCTCGTTCTCGAGCTGAAGTTCGGCCCGAACCGCGAGCGCTCGATCGCCGGCATCAAGCGGATCTCGAAGCCGGGTCTGCGGGTCTACGCAAAGTCCACCAATCTGCCGAAGGTGCTCGGCGGCCTGGGCGTGGCGATCATCTCCACGTCGCACGGTCTCCTCACCGACAAGCAGGCCAGCAAGAAGGGTGTGGGCGGGGAAGTCCTCGCCTACGTCTGGTAACGGAAGGGAACGGAGGTAAAGCAATGTCGCGTATCGGCAAGCTCCCCATCCAGGTTCCCGCCGGTGTGGACGTCACCATCGATGGCCAGACGGTCGCGGTGAAGGGCCCCAAGGGCTCGCTCTCGCACACCGTTGCCGCGCCCATCGAGATCGCCAAGGGCGAGGACGGCGCGCTCGTCGTCACCCGTCCGAACGACGAGAGCCGGAACAGGGCCCTGCACGGTCTGTCCCGCACGCTGGTGGCGAACATGATCACTGGCGTGACCACCGGGTTCAGCAAGAACCTTGAGATCAGCGGTGTCGGCTACCGGGTCCAGGCCAAGGGCTCCGACCTGGAGTTCTCGCTGGGCTACAGCCACCCGATCCTGGTGGAGGCCCCCGAGGGGATCTCCTTCAAGGTCGACTCCCCGACCAAGTTCACGGTCGAGGGCATCGACAAGCAGCGGGTCGGCGAGGTCGCCGCGAAGATCCGCAAGCTGCGCAAGCCCGACCCCTACAAGGCCAAGGGCGTGAAGTACGCGGGCGAGGTCATCCGCCGCAAGGTCGGAAAGGCTGGTAAGTAAGCCATGGCATACGGCGTGAAGATCGCCAAGGGCGACGCCTACAAGCGCACCGCTACCAAGCGCCGTCACATCCGGATCCGCAAGAAGGTCTCGGGCACCCCCGAGCGCCCCCGTCTTGTGGTGACGCGCACCAACCGTGGGATCACCGCACAGGTGATCGACGACATCGCGGGCCACACGCTGGCCTCGGCGTCGCACCTGGACGGTTCGGTCCGCGGCGCTGAGGGTGACAAGAGCGCCCAGGCCAAGCAGGTCGGCGCACTGGTCGCCGAGCGCGCCAAGGCCGCGGGTGTCGAGGCCGTCGTGTTCGACCGCGGTGGCAACAAGTACGCAGGGCGGATTGCCGCTCTGGCTGACGCCGCCCGCGAGGCCGGGCTCAAGTTCTGAGCCCCGGTTCCGTGAGCTAGCGGACAAAGAGAGAGGTAATTCCAATGGCTGGACCCCAGCGCCGCGGTGGCGGCGCCGGTGGCGGCGAGCGGCGGGACCGTAAGGGCCGGGACGGCGGCGCTGCCGCCGAGAAGACCGCGTATGTCGAGCGTGTTGTCGCCATCAACCGCGTCGCCAAGGTTGTGAAGGGTGGTCGTCGCTTCAGCTTCACCGCGCTGGTCGTGGTGGGCGACGGTGACGGCACCGTGGGTGTCGGATACGGCAAGGCCAAGGAGGTGCCGGCCGCCATCGCCAAGGGCGTTGAGGAGGCCAAGAAGCACTTCTTCAAGGTCCCGCGTATCCAGGGCACCATTCCGCACCCGATCCAGGGTGAGGAGGCAGCGGGTGTCGTGCTGCTCAAGCCGGCCTCGCCCGGTACCGGTGTGATCGCCGGTGGCCCGGTGCGTGCCGTGCTGGAGTGCGCGGGCATCCACGACGTGCTCAGCAAGTCGCTCGGCTCGTCGAACCCGATCAACATCGTGCACGCCACGCGTGCGGCTCTGCAGGGGCTTCAGCGTCCCGAGGAGATCGCCGCCCGTCGTGGTCTGCCGCTCGAGGACGTGGCCCCCGCCGCTCTGCTGCGGGCGCGTGCAGGGGTGAGCGCGTAATGGCTCGCCTGAAGATCACGCAGACCCGTTCCGTTATCGGGACCAAGCAGAACCACCGTGACACGCTGCGGACCCTCGGTCTCAAGCGCGTCAACGATGTGGCCGTCCGCGAGGCCAGCGACGTCGTTCGCGGTCAGGTGCACGCCGTGCGCCACCTCGTGACGGTCGAGGAGGTCGACTGAGATGGCGGACGACAACCCGCTGAAGGTCCACAACCTCCGTCCTGCCCCGGGCGCCAAGACCGCCAAGACCCGTGTGGGTCGTGGTGAGGCGTCCAAGGGCAAGACCGCGGGTCGTGGCACCAAGGGCACCAAGGCCCGGTACCAGGTTCCGGAGCGCTTCGAGGGTGGGCAGATGCCGCTGCACATGCGGCTGCCCAAGCTCAAGGGCTTCAACAACCCCGCCCACAAGCAGTTCCAGGTCGTCAACCTGGAGAAGCTGGCCGCGCTCTACCCGCAGGGTGGCGAGGTCACGGTGGCCGATCTGGTCGCCAAGGGCGCTGTGCGCAAGAACGAGCTGGTCAAGGTGCTCGGTGACGGCGACATCTCGGTGGCGCTGACGGTGACCGTCGACAAGGTCTCCGGCTCCGCCAAGGAGAAGATCACCGCTGCCGGCGGCACCGTCACCGAACTTCTCTGAGTTCGTTGATCAGGTGAACGACAGGCCGGGGATGTCCCAACGGGACATCCCCGGTTGGTCGTTTGCACAGCTGGTCGTTTCTCGGTGGTGCGGTCGCCGGTAAGGTGGCCACCACTTGATAACTGTCGATCCTCAAGACCGTCACCTCTCGCGCAGTAGATCGCGGGGGGCGCAGGAGGCACCGTGCTCACCGCGTTCGCCCGGGCGTTCCAGACGCCCGACCTGCGCAAGAAGCTGCTCTTCACGCTCGGCATCATGGTGCTCTTCCGTATCGGAGCGCACGTTCCCGTGCCGGGCGTCAGCTACGAGAACGTCCAAGCCTGTATGGACGAGGCCAAGGGCGCGCAGGGCCTGTTCGGCCTGGTCAACATGTTCAGCGGCGGGGCGCTGCTGCAGATCACCATCTTCGCGCTCGGGATCATGCCGTACATCACGGCGAGCATCATCCTGCAGCTGCTGGTCGTGGTCATTCCGCGCCTCGAAGCCCTGAAGAAGGAGGGGCAGGCAGGACAGGCGAAGATCACGCAGTACACGCGCTATCTGACCATCGCCCTCGCCATCCTCCAGGCGACCGGCCTGGTGGCCACCGCGCGCAGCGGCAGCCTTTTCCAGAACTGCAGCGTCGCCAGCCAGATCATCCCGGACCAGTCGATCTTCGCCACCATGGTGATGGTCATCACCATGACGGCGGGCACCGGTCTGATCATGTGGCTGGGTGAGCTGATCACCGACCGCGGTATCGGCAACGGCATGTCGATCCTGATGTTCGTCTCCATCGCCGCCGGCTTCCCCGGCGCGCTGTGGGCGATCAAGAAGCAGGGCAAGCTGGCGGACGGCTGGATCGAGTTCGGCGCCGTCATCCTCTGCGGACTGGCGATGGTCGCCCTCGTGGTCTTCGTCGAGCAGGCGCAGCGCCGTATTCCGGTGCAGTACGCGAAGCGGATGATCGGCCGACGGAGTTACGGCGGAACCTCGACCTACATTCCGCTCAAGGTCAATCAGGCGGGTGTGATTCCCGTCATCTTCGCCTCGTCGCTGCTCTACATTCCCGCCCTGATCGTCCAGTTCAGTGGCTCCCAAGCAGGCTGGGCGCAGTGGATTCAGGAGCACTTCGTGAAGGGGGATCACCCTCTCTACATTGCGACCTATTTCCTGCTGATCGTCTTCTTCGCGTTCTTCTACGTCGCCATCTCCTTCAACCCCGAAGAAGTTGCTGACAACATGAAGAAGTATGGTGGCTTCATCCCGGGCATCCGGGCTGGTCGTCCCACCGCGGAGTACCTGAGCTACGTGCTGAACCGCATCACGTGGCCCGGCTCTCTGTACCTGGGTCTGATCGCACTGGTGCCGACCGTCGCGCTGATCATGTTCAACGCCAACCAGAACTTCCCGTTCGGCGGAACGAGCATCCTGATCATCGTGGGCGTCGGTCTCGAAACCGTGAAGCAGATCGAGAGCCAGCTTCAGCAGCGCCATTACGAAGGGTTCCTCCGCTGATGCGTATCGTCCTCGTCGGGCCCCCTGGTGCGGGCAAGGGAACACAGGCGGCGTTCCTCGCCAAGAACCTCGCGATCCCCCATGTAGCCACCGGCGACCTGTTCCGCGCCAACATCAGCCAGGGCACCCCGCTCGGGCAGAAGGCGCAGGAGTACATGCGGGCCGGCCAGCTGGTACCCGACGAGGTCACCATCGGGATGGCCAAGAGCCGGCTGGAGGAGCCGGACGCCGCGGCAGGCTTCCTGCTCGACGGCTTCCCGCGGAACATCGCCCAGGCCCAGGCGCTGGACGGCTATCTGGACGAGACCGGCCAGAAGCTGGACGCGGTGCTCGACCTGGAGGTCCCCGAGAACGAGGTCGTCAAGCGGATCGCCGGACGGCGCATCTGCCGCAACGACAGCAGCCACGTCTTCCACGTCGAGTACAGCCCGGCCAAGACCGAGGGCGTCTGCGACGTGTGCGGCGGCGAGCTCTACCAGCGCGAGGACGACCGCGAGGAGACCGTGCGCAAGCGGCTGGAGGTCTACCACAGCGAGACCGAGCCGATCATCGACCACTACAAGGCGCAGGGGCTCGTGACCACCATCTCCGCGCTGGGTGCGGTCAGCGAGGTCACCGAGCGCGCGATGCGCGCCCTGGAGCGCGACTGACCGAACGCGGTGGTGCGGCCCTCGTTGATGCGGCCGGACCCTGTGGCGCGGTGGCTGCCCTCCCCCCCATGCTCCGCACGGGAGGCGCCCCCAGGCGGCCGTACAAGGTTCCAGGAGGGGCCGGGCTGAAGCCCGGCCCCTCCTCGCATACCAGGGGCGGTGCCCCTCAGGGGCGCGGGTCTGTGTCTGATATGCGGCTCCGCCGCGTGAGCGCGACCAGCCACACACGGCCCGCAGACGGCGCACACACAGCCCGCAGGCCGCGGACGGCGGTCAGGGCAGCCCCTGATCGGGATCTGCCCGGCCGGAGAGGGGCGGCCCTCAGGGGCGGGGCCCGCCGCGGGGGCTGGCAGACTGGTGGGGTACCCAGTCAGTGGCGAGGCCCGAGCGGCCAGCGGAGAGGCGGACGTCGGCATGGGTCGAGATCAAGACCCCGGAGCAGATCGCGAAGATGCGCGAGGCGGGGCTTGTCGTCGCCGCCATGCACGAGGCGTGCGCCGAGGCCGCCGTGCCGGGCGCCACGACCAAGGACCTGGACGAGGTCGCGGCGAAGGTGCTGGCCGACCACGGGGCGAAGCCGAACTTTCTGGGGTACGGCGGCTTCCCCGGCAACATCTGCACGTCGGTCAACGACGTCGTGGTGCACGGCATCCCCAGCAAGGACACCGTCCTCAAGGCCGGTGACCTGCTCTCCATCGACGCCGGCGCCATCATCGACGGCTGGCACGGGGACGCGGCGCTGACAGTCTTCGTGGGCGAGGGCCACTCGGCGGAGCTGCGGGAGCTCAGCCGGGTGACCCAGGAGTCCATGTGGGCCGGGATCGCCGCCATGCGCAAGGGCAACCGGCTGGTCGACATCTCCAAGGCGATCGAGAGCTACATCCGGCGGCAGCCGCGCCCGGCGGGCGGCAAGTACGGGATCATCGAGGACTACGGCGGCCACGGCATCGGCTCCCAGATGCACATGGACCCCCACCTGCTGAACTACGTCGAGCGGCGGCGGGGCAAGGGCCCGAAGCTGGTGCCGGGGATGTGCCTGGCCATCGAGCCGATGGTGAGCCTGGGGACGCCTCGTACGCACGTTCTGTCGGACGAGTGGACGGTCAAGACGAACGACGGCACCTGGTCCTCCCACTGGGAGCACTCCGTCGCACTGACCGAGCAGGGGCCGCTGGTGCTGACCGCACGGGACGGCGGTCGCGCCAAGCTCGCCGAGCTCGGCATCGAGGCCGCCCCGGACCCGCTGGGCTGAATCGGTCCTTCGATCCCGAGCCCCGCGGATTAACCCCGTCGCGCAACGGGGAGACTCCCCGATTCGTCTATTCGGGGAGCGGTGTCGTAGACTGGCTCGTCGGCCCAGGTGTACCCCTATGCCTCGGGCCTCCCAGGTAGCCGATCCCGGAAGGTGAAGCGCTCAAGCATGGCCAAAAAACAAGGGGCCATCGAGATCGAGGGCACCGTCGTCGAGTCTCTCCCGAACGCGATGTTCAAGGTTGAGCTCCAGAACGGGCACCAGGTCCTCGCGCACATCAGCGGCAAGATGCGGATGCACTACATCCGTATCCTTCCCGACGACCGGGTCGTGGTGGAGCTGTCTCCCTACGACCTGACGCGCGGACGGATCGTCTACCGCTACAAGTAGATCGACAGATCGTGCCGCTTCCCGCTCCCGTGGGGAGATGGCCAGACCCGGAGAACCTCACACCATGAAGGTCAAGCCGAGCGTCAAGAAGATCTGCGACAAGTGCAAAGTGATCCGCCGCCACGGTCGGGTCATGGTCATTTGCGACAACCTGCGCCACAAGCAGCGCCAGGGCTGACTTAACGACCTGCCTTTCGCAGTTCCTTCGCGCGACGCGAGCAACAGTCACATAAGCAGGGCCCGACACCGGTGACGGTGTCGACACCCCCGGTCGGAGGCCGGGGACCCTCCCTCAAGCTCTTCGAACAGGGGATACCCCCGGTCGAAAGGCATGGAGGGATCGGCACTGCTGCAGACCTCCGACGGAATCATCAGGAGCCACATCCATGGCACGCCTCGCTGGCGTCGACCTCCCGCGCGAGAAGCGCGTCGAGGTCGCCCTCACCTACGTCTTCGGCATCGGCCGCACCCTTGCCCAGCAGACCCTGCGCGAGACCGGGGTCAACCCGGACACCCGCGTCCGGGACCTGGGCGAGGAGGAGATGGTCAAGCTCCGCGAGTACGTGGACAACAACCTTCGGGTCGAGGGTGACCTCCGCCGTGAGATCCAGGCCGACATCCGCCGCAAGGTGGAGATCGGCTGCTACGAGGGTCTGCGCCACCGGCGCGGTCTCCCGGTCCACGGCCAGCGCACCAAGACCAACGCCCGCACCCGTAAGGGCCCGCGTCGCGCCATCGCCGGCAAGAAGAAGCCGGGCAAGAAGTAGTCCGCACCGGACACGCTGCAAGCGGTCCGCGTTGTAGGACCGACCACCTCACGGGAGTTATCTCTATATGCCTCCGAAGGGCCGTACGGCCGGCGCCAAGAAGGTGCGCCGCAAGGAGAAGAAGAACGTCGCCCACGGGCACGCTCACATCAAGAGCACGTTCAACAACACCATCGTTTCGATCACCGACCCCACCGGCAATGTGATCTCCTGGGCCTCCGCCGGCCACGTCGGCTTCAAGGGCTCGCGGAAGTCGACGCCGTTCGCCGCGCAGATGGCCGCCGAGAACGCGGCGCGCCGCGCGCAGGAGCACGGCATGCGGAAGGTGGACGTCTTCGTCAAGGGTCCCGGCTCCGGCCGTGAGACCGCGATCCGCTCCCTCCAGGCCACCGGCCTCGAGGTCGGGTCCATCCAGGACGTCACCCCCACCCCGCACAACGGCTGCCGCCCGCCGAAGCGTCGCCGGGTCTGAGAACTGAAGTAGGAGATCACCACACATGGCGCGTTACACCGGGGCCGACTGCAAGCGTTGCCGTCGGGAGAAGCAGAAGCTCTTCCTCAAGGGAGCTAAGTGCGAGAGCGCGAAGTGCCCGATCGAGATCCGTCCTTACCCCCCGGGTGAGCACGGGCGCGGGCGCACCAAGGACTCCGAGTACCTGCTGCAGAAGCGCGAGAAGCAGAAGGCCGCCCGTATCTACGGCGTGCTGGAGAAGCAGTTCCGCGGGTACTTCAACGAGGCCAACCGCCAGCAGGGCAAGACGGGTGAAAACCTGCTGCGCATTCTGGAGACCCGTCTGGACAACGTCGTGTACCGGGCCGGCTTCGCCAAGTCCCGTGACCACGCACGTCAGCTGGTCAAGCACGGCCACATCGCGCTGAACGGTCGCAAGACCGACATCCCCTCGGCGCGGGTGTCCGTCAACGACATCGTCGAGGTCCGCGAGGGCTCCCGTAACCTGACCCCCTTCCAGGTGGCAGCTGCGGAGGCCGGCGACAAGACGGTCCCGGCCTGGCTGGAGGCCATCCCGTCGAAGATGCGGATTCTCGTCCACTCGATGCCCGAGCGCCAGGTGATCGACACCCAGGTGCAGGAGCAGCTGATCGTCGAGCTGTACTCGAAGTAGTCCGGCTCTTGCTCCGGTGCCTGGCCTGCGGCCGTGCTGTGTGTGCGGCTTGGGGCCCGGGGATGATTCCCCGGGGGTGGGCAGCATCGACACCCAGGTGCAGGAGCAGTTGATCGTCGAGCTGTACTCGAAGTAATCGAGGTGGCTGATCGTCGGGCTGTACTCGAAGTGATCGAGTGCGTGCTCAAGAGGGGTACGGGGCGGTCTCGGCTGTGTTTCGGCCGGGCCGCCCGTACCCTTGCAGTACCGGCATCAAATAGCGGTTGCCGAAATCTGGAGGAAAACATCTCATGCTGATCGCTCAGCGTCCTTCCCTGACCGAAGAGGTCGTCGACGAGTTCCGCTCCCGGTTCGTGATCGAACCGCTGGAGCCGGGGTTCGGCTACACCCTCGGTAACTCCCTGCGTCGTACGCTCCTCTCCTCGATCCCCGGCGCTGCTGTGACCAGCATCCGGATCGACGGTGTCCTGCACGAGTTCTCGACCGTGCCGGGCGTCAAGGAGGACGTCACCGACCTGATCCTCAACATCAAGTCCCTCGTCGTCTCCTCCGAGCACGACGAGCCGGTCGTGATGTACCTGCGCAAGCAGGGGCCGGGCCTGGTCACCGCCGCGGACATCGCTCCGCCGGCCGGTGTCGAGGTGCACAACCCGGACCTGATCCTGGCCACCCTGAACGGCAAGGGCAAGCTGGAGATGGAGCTGACCGTCGAGCGCGGTCGCGGCTACGTCTCCGCCGTGCAGAACAAGCAGGTGGGCCAGGAGATCGGCCGGATTCCGGTCGACTCCATCTACTCGCCGGTCCTCAAGGTCACCTACAAGGTCGAGGCGACCCGTGTCGAGCAGCGCACCGACTTCGACAAGCTGATCGTCGACGTCGAGACCAAGCAGGCCATGCGCCCCCGTGACGCCATGGCCTCCGCGGGCAAGACGCTGGTCGAGCTGTTCGGCCTGGCGCGCGAGCTCAACGTCGACGCCGAGGGCATCGACATGGGCCCGTCGCCGACGGACGCCGCGCTCGCGGCCGACCTGGCGCTGCCGATCGAGGAGCTGGAGCTGACGGTCCGCTCCTACAACTGCCTCAAGCGCGAGGGCATCCACTCGGTGGGCGAGCTCGTGGCCCGCTCCGAGGCTGACCTGCTGGACATCCGTAACTTCGGTGCGAAGTCCATCGACGAGGTCAAGGCGAAGCTGGCCGGTATGGGCCTGGCCCTCAAGGACAGCCCGCCCGGATTCGACCCGACCGCCGCCGCGGACGCCTTCGGCGCCGACGACGACGCGGACGCGGGTTTTGTGGAGACCGAGCAGTACTGAGCGTCTGCCCCGTACTGCTGTCGGGGAGCTGCGGGTCGGCTGTGGCTGGTCGCGCAGTTCCCCGCGCCCCTTCGGGGCACCCCCCCCCGCGCCCCTGACGGGGCGCGGGTCCGTATCCCCGGTACCTGATACGGCCGGGACTGCCGCCGGTTCCTGACACGGCCGGTGCAGTGACAACGAAGGAGAGACACCATGCCGAAGCCCACCAAGGGTCCCCGTCTGGGCGGCAGCGCCGCGCACCAGAAGGCGATGCTGGGCAACCTGGCGACCGCGCTGTTCGAGCACGGCCGCATCACGACGACCGAGGCGAAGGCCCGCCGCCTGCGTCCGGTCGCCGAGCGCCTGATCACCAAGGCGAAGAAGGGCGACCTTCACAACCGTCGCCAGGTCATGCGCACGATCCTGGACAAGAGCGTCGTCCACACGCTCTTCACCGAGATCGGCCCCCGCTACGAGAACCGTCCCGGTGGCTACACCCGCATCACCAAGATCGGCCCGCGTCGTGGCGACAACGCCCCGATGGCGGTCATCGAGCTGGTGGAGCCGCTGACGGTGCAGCAGGAGGCGGTCGGCGAGGCCGAGGCCGCCACCAAGCGTTCCGCGAAGGACGCCGCCGGTGACGAGGCCGTCGCGGACCTGAAGAAGGAGTCGGCGGACGCCGAGGCCGAGGGCGAGTCCAAGGACGCCTGACACCCCGGACGGCTGACGTACGGGTGGGCCCGTTCCCCTGGTGGGGGCGGGCCCACTCGTCGTTCACGGGCCGGAGCGGAATGAGAGGATCGGACGGTGAGTGACACCGTGAGTGACGTGGTGCGGATTCGGTTGGACCTGGCCTACGACGGGCGGCAGTTCTCCGGGTGGGCGCGGCAGCGCGGGCAGCGGACGGTCCAGGAGGAGATCGAGGACGCGCTGCGCGTCGTCCTGCGGCAGGAGGTGACGCCGGAGCTGACCGTCGCCGGGCGTACTGACGCGGGGGTGCACGCGCGCGGCCAGGTGGCGCACGTCGATCTGCCGGCCGGGGTGTGGGCCGTGCACGGTGAGCATCTGCTGCGCCGCCTCGCGGGCCGGTTGCCGATGGACGTGCGGGTGTGGCGGCTGAGCGAGGCGCCCCCGCACTTCGACGCGCGCTTCTCGGCGGTCTGGCGCCGCTACGCGTACCGCGTGACCGACCACCCGGGCGGCGTCGATCCGCTGCTGCGCGGCCATGTGCTGTGGCACAACTGGCCGCTGGACCTCGACGCCATGAACGAGGCGGCCCGGGGGCTGCTGGGGGAGCACGACTTCGCCGCGTACTGCAAGAAGCGCGAGGGCGCCACGACCATCCGTACGCTGCAGCGGCTGGAGTGGGTGCGCCGCCCGGACGGCGTGCTGGAGGCGACGGTGCAGGCGGACGCGTTCTGCCACAACATGGTCCGCTCCCTGGTGGGCGCCATGCTCTTCGTCGGCGACGGCCACCGCCCCGCCGAGTGGCCCGCCAAGGTGCTCGCGGCGGGCGTACGGGACTCGGCCGTGCATGTCGTACGCCCGCACGGTCTCACCCTGGAAGAGGTCGCCTACCCCGCGGACTCCGAACTGGAGGCCCGCAAGCGGGCCTCCCGCAACAAGCGAACGCTGCCGACCCTGCCGTCGGGCGGCGGCGCAGACGCGGGCTGCTGCTGAGCGAACGGTCCCCGCTCAGCCGTCCTGGCCGGCCTTCGGGGAACCGCCCTCCGGGGACTTCGCGGCCGCCTCCGACTGGTCCTTGCCGCGCTTGAGGACCCGGGCGTAGGCGTAGTTGGAGCCGTCGAGGGCGGCCTGCTGGGCCTTTGTGTCGTTTGCGTCGGAGGGTTGGCCGTTGGTGCGGCCGGCGATGGTGAAGTAGGCGTAGCGGCCGAGTGAGTTGGCCGTGGTGCGGCAGGTGACCGTGCGGCAGAAGTCGGGGACGCCGCCGCCGGGGAGCGCGACCAGGTTGGGCTGGTACTCCTTCTTGACCTTCTCGGCGGTCTTGGCGTCCTTGAAGGCGGCGATGCCGACGGTGACGGCGAGGCCCTTGTTGGTGTAGGTGGCGCGGTAGAGGGCGGTGCAGTTGTTGCGGGTCAGCACCGGGCCCAGGCCCGCATGGGCGGCCTCGGCGCAGTTCTTGCTGGTGGCCGTCTTGGTGAGCTTGTAGGACCGGCCGTTGATGGTGACACGCTGGGTCGGATACAGCGTCTTGGCGCTGAGCGGCGCCTTGTCCCGCTTGACGTCGGAGATGAAGTCCCTGGGCGGCGGCGGGGGCGGCGGCTGGTCCTTGAAGGTCGGCTTCGGATCGTCGGAGGAGGGCACGTCCTCCTCGGCGGGCAGGGACTCGGAGGGCTTGTCGGAGGCGCCCTGCGAGCCGTCCTCGTTGACGACGGCCACCGCGACGATGCCCGCGACGGCGGCGGTCGCCAGCGCTCCGCCGCCCGCCATCAGCCAACGGCGGCGCCGGGCGCGGCCGCGTTCGGCCTGTTCCGCGAGCGCCGCCCAGTCGGGTGCCGAGCCGCCGGGGTCGCCACCGGAGTTCCAGTCGGGTCCGCCTTGGGAACCCCACCCGGGTCCCCCCTGCCCAAAGCTCATGGACGCATCTTATTGCGCGCGATATTCGCTTGGTTCGGGCGTGGTCAGAACGTGATGATTGCGGCCATGGGACATGTCGAGGTGGCGCATCTTGCCTATTACCTGCCCGACGGACGAGCGCTCTTCGACGACGCGTCGCTGCGGGTGGGCGAGGGCGCCTCGGTGGTGCTGGTGGGAGCGAACGGGGCGGGCAAGACGACGCTGTTGCGGCTGATCGCGGGGGAGCTGAAACCGGACGGCGGGACGGTCACGGTCAGCGGCGGGCTGGGGGTGATGCCGCAGTTCGTAGGGAGCGTGCGGGACGAGAGCACGGTGCGTGACCTGCTGGTCTCGGTGGCACACCCCCGCATCCGGGCTGCCGCGCAGGCCGTGGACGAGGCCGAGTACGCGGTGATGACCGTCGACGACGAGGCCTCGCAACTGCGGTACGCGCAGGCGCTCGCCGACTGGGCCGAGGCGCGCGGGTACGAGGCGGAGACGCTGTGGGACATGTGCACGACCGCCGCGCTGGGCGTCCCCTACGAGAAGGCCCAGTGGCGGCAGGTGCGCACCCTGTCCGGGGGTGAGCAGAAGCGGCTCGTACTGGAGTCGCTGCTGCGCGGCAGCGACGAGGTGCTGCTGCTGGACGAACCCGACAACTATCTGGACGTCCCCGGCAAGCGGTGGCTGGAGGAGCGGCTGCGCGAGACGGCCAAGACGGTGCTGTTCATCTCCCACGACCGTGAACTGCTGGCGCGCGCGGCGGACCGCATCATCAGTGTGGAGCCGGGGGCCGCGGGCAGCGACGTATGGGTGCACGGGGGCGGCTTCGCGACGTACCACGAGGCGCGCAAGGAGCGGTTCGCGCGGTTCGAGGAGCTGCGGCGGCGCTGGGACGAGGAGCACGCGAAGCTCAAACGGCTGGTCGTCATGTACAAGCAGAAGGCCGCGTTCAACTCCGACATGGCCTCCCGGCTGCAGGCGGCCCGCACCCGGCTGCAGAAGTTCGAGGAGGCCGGCCCGCCGCTGGAGCCGCCGCGCGAGCAGGACATCCGGATGCGGCTGCGCGGCGGCCGTACGGGGGTACGCGCGGTCACCTGCGAGGGGCTGGAGCTGACGGGGCTGATGCGCCCGTTCGACCTGGAGGTCTTCTACGGCGAGCGGGTCGCGGTGCTGGGCTCCAACGGCTCCGGCAAGTCCCACTTCCTGCGGCTGCTGGCGGGCGGCGAGGTCGCCCACACGGGGCACTGGAAGCTGGGTGCCCGCGTGGTGCCCGGCCATTTCGCGCAGACCCACTCCCACCCCGAGCTGGAGGGCCGCACCCTTCTGGACATCCTCTGGAAGGAGCACGCCCACGACCGCGGCGCCGCGATGTCGGCGCTGCGGCGCTACGAGCTGACCCGGCAGGCCCAGCTCCCCTTCGGCCGCCTCTCCGGCGGCCAGCAGGCCCGCTTCCAGATCCTGCTGCTGGAGCTGGCGGGGGCGACCGCGCTGCTGCTGGACGAGCCGACGGACAACCTGGACCTTGAGTCGGCCGAGGCCTTGCAGGAGGGGCTGGAGCGGTTCGAGGGGACGGTGATGGCGGTGACGCACGACCGCTGGTTCGCCCGTGCCTTCGATCGCTTCGTGGTGTTCGGCGCCGACGGGCGGGTCCGCGAGGTGGCAGAGCCGGTGTGGGACGAGGGCCGGGTGGCGCGGGCGCGGTGAGGGTCTCCAGGTGAGGGCCACTCCGCCGCTTGCAGTGGAAGAAGCCCCGGCCCCGGCCCCGGCCCCGGCCGACAGGACACCGCGCGATGACCAGCGTGAGTCGAGACCACGCCACCCGCAGACAGCTCCTTCAGTCGGCCCGACGAACGGGGGCGAGGCTGTCGGAGCTCCCGCTCCCGCCGCCGGTGTGTACCGGGAGCGGGGGTGCGGGGGTCGCCTCCCGTTTTGACCGTGGGTGGTGCGCGCCGGTATCGTGCTGGTTCGTTGTGTGTATTGGCTTGCCTGTTCTCACGTGGGGGGCTATACACCGGCCTACCGGTCGATGACCAGCGATCAGCATGCGGATGCGTCACCGCATGCGATCTTGCCTGTCGTGATCTGCCTGGTTGGCCCTGTCAGGACCCAATCACTGAAGAAGCGAAGGCTACGACCGTGCGTACGTACAGCCCCAAGCCTGGCGACATTCAGCGCCAGTGGCACGTCATCGACGCCCAGGACGTCGTCCTCGGCCGTCTGGCCTCCCAGGCCGCCACCCTTCTGCGGGGTAAGCACAAGCCCGTGTACGCGCCTCACGTCGACACCGGTGACTTCGTCATCATCATCAACGCCGACAAGGTGCACCTCTCGGGCAACAAGCGGACCCAGAAGATGGCGTACCGCCACTCCGGTTACCCGGGTGGTCTGCGTTCCGTCCGCTACGACGAGCTGCTGGACAAGAACCCGGAGAAGGCCGTCGAGAAGGCCGTCAAGGGCATGCTCCCCAAGAACTCCCTGGGCCGTCAGATGCTCTCGAAGCTGAAGGTCTACGCGGGCGACCAGCACCCTCACGGTGCGCAGCAGCCCGTGCCGTTCGAGATCAGCCAGGTCGCGCAGTAAGTCCGGCCACCCCCTACGACTGAAGAGAAGCTGAGGAGAATCGTGGCCGAGACCACCGCTGAGACCCCTGTCGAGGGCGTCGAGGAGTACACGACCGAGACCCCCGAGGCCCCGGAGGAGTACACCTCCGAGTCCCTCGCCTCCCGTTTCGGCGACCCGCAGCCGGCCGCCGGCACCGGTCGCCGCAAGAACGCCATCGCCCGTGTCCGGATCATCCCGGGCTCCGGTCAGTGGAAGATCAACGGTCGCACCCTTGAGGGTTACTTCCCGAACAAGGTGCACCAGCAGGAAGTCAACGAGCCGTTCAAGGTCCTGGAGCTGGACGACCGCTACGACGTGGTCGCCCGTATCTCCGGCGGCGGCATCTCGGGCCAGGCGGGCGCCCTGCGCCTCGGTGTGGCCCGTGCGCTGAACGAGGCGGACGTGGACAACAACCGCGGCCCGCTCAAGAAGGCCGGGTTCCTCACGCGTGACGCCCGTGCGGTCGAGCGCAAGAAGGCCGGTCTCAAGAAGGCCCGCAAGGGCACGCAGTACAGCAAGCGCTGACCCGGCGCTCGCTGGAGCGGAAAGACTGCAGTCCGGATGCCCCGTCGGCACCTCACCTCGGTGCCGGCGGGGCATCGGTCGTTCGGGCCCGCCGTGCGGCGTGCGGCCCGACACCCGGTCTTGTGACGGTGGCGCACGCGCCGTCACGCTGACATCGGGGCGTATACCTGGTGTGCCGGGCCCACCCGGGCCCGCCCGGTGAATCCCCGGAGAACGCCCCCAGAACTCGGAGGAACGACTGTGGCACGACTCTTCGGTACCGACGGCGTACGTGGCGTCGCCAATGAGGGGCTGACGGCCGAGCTGGCGCTCGGGCTGTCCGTCGCGGCGGCACATGTGCTCACCGAAGCGCGGACGGGCGCCGAGGCGGCCCGGGAAGGCTCCCGGCCGGTCGCGGTCGTCGGGCGGGATCCGCGGGCCTCCGGCGAGTTCCTGGAGGCCGCCGTCGTGGCCGGGCTGGCCAGCGCAGGGGTCGATGTGCTGCGGGTGGGCGTGCTCCCGACACCCGCCGTCGCCTATCTGACCGGCTCGCTCGGTGCCGACCTGGGTGTGATGCTGTCGGCCAGCCACAACCCCATGCCGGACAACGGCATCAAGTTCTTCGCACGCGGCGGCCACAAGCTCGCCGACGAGCTGGAGGACCGTATCGAGGCCCTCCACCGCGAGCACGCCGCCGGTGAGCCGTGGGCACGGCCCACCGGGGCCGGGGTCGGCCGGGTCAAGGACTACGACGAGGGCTTCGACAACTACGTCGCCCACCTGGTCGGCGTGCTGCCCAACCGGCTCGACGGGCTGAAGGTCGTCATCGACGGGGCGCACGGCGCCGCGGCCCGCGTCTCGCCCGAGGCGTTCGCACGCGCCGGTGCCGACGTGATCACCATCGGGACCGACCCCGACGGCCTCAACATCAACGACGACTGCGGCTCCACCCACCTCGCCGGGCTGCGGGACGCCGTCGTACGGCACGGCGCGGACCTCGGCGTCGCGCACGACGGCGACGCCGACCGGTGCCTGGCCGTCGACGCGGCCGGGCACGAGGTCGACGGCGACCAGATCCTCGCCGTCCTCGCGTTCGCGATGAAGGAGGCCGGGCAGCTGCGCAAGGACACCGTCGTCGCGACGGTGATGTCCAACCTCGGCTTCAAGCTGGCCCTGGAAGGGGCGGGGCTCGAACTGGTGCAGACGGCGGTCGGGGACCGCTATGTGCTGGAGGAGATGAAGCGCGGCGGGTTCTCGCTCGGCGGGGAGCAGTCCGGGCATGTGATCGTGCTCGACCACGCCACGACGGGTGACGGGACCTTGACCGGGCTGATGCTGGCCGCACGGGTCGCCGCCACCGGCAAGCCGCTGGCGGAGCTGGCCGGGGTGATGGAGCGGCTGCCGCAGGTGCTGGTGAACGTGCCGGACGTGGACAAGACGCGGGTGGGAACCGCCCCCGAGCTGGTTTCCGCCGTCGCGGAGGCGGAGCGGGAGCTGGGGGAGACCGGGCGCGTGCTGCTGCGGCCCTCCGGGACCGAGCCGCTGGTGCGGGTGATGGTGGAGGCCGCGGACATCGAGCACGCGCGGGCTGTCGCGGGGCGGCTGGCCGATGTGGTCAAGCGCGCGCTGGGCGGCTGACGCCCGCGCGCTCGGGCCTACAGCTTTCTGAGTGACAGCCGCTGCACCTTGTGGTCGGGGCCCTTGTGGAGTTGCAGGGTGGCCCGGCCACGGGTGGGGGCTATGTTCTGCCGCAGGTTGGGCTCGTTGATGGTCTGCCAGGTGGCGCGCGCGTAGGCGAGGGCCTCCTCGTCGGAGACGTCCGTGAACCGGTGGAAGTACGAGCGCGGGTCCTGGAACGCGGTCTCCCGCAGTTTCCGGAACCGCTCCAGGTACCAGCGCTCGATGTCGGCCGTACGGGCATCGACGTACACCGAGAAGTCGAAGTAGTCGGAGACGGCCAGCCGGGTGCGGCCGTCCTTGCCGGGCAGCGCGGGCTGCAGGACGTTGAGGCCCTCCACGATGAGGATGTCGGGCTGGTGCACGGTCAGCCGCTCGCCCGGGACGATGTCGTAGATCAGATGCGAGTAGACCGGTGCGGTCACCTCCGGTTTGCCCGCCTTGACGTCGGCGACGAAGCGGGTGAGCGCCCGCCGGTCGTACGACTCGGGGAAGCCCTTGCGGGACATCAGGCCCCGCCGCTCCAGCTCGGCCTTGGGCAGCAGGAAGCCGTCCGTCGTCACCCGCTCGACGCGGGGGTGCTCCGGCCACCGGGCGAGAAGCGCCTCCAGCAGCCGGGAGACGGTGGACTTGCCGACGGCGACGCTGCCCGCGACGCCGATCACGAACGGGGTGCCGCGCTGCGGGGTGGGCCTGCCGGGGCGGTGCGGATCGTCGAGGAAGGTGTTGAGCGCCCTGCGCAGCCCGTGCGTGGCGCCCACATAGAGGTTCAGCAGCCGGGACAGCGGCAGATAGATGTCCCGCACTTCCTCCAGGTCGATGACGTCGCCGAGCCCACGCAGGGCGTCGACCTCGGCGGCCGTCAGGGGAAGAGGGGTGCGCTCGCGCAGGGCGCTCCACTCCGAGCGGCCGAGGTCGACGTAAGGCTTCGTGGACACGGGGCCATTCTGCGCGGGCACCGCCCAGCGCTCACCTCCGGGGGAGGCTGACCGCCGGTAACGCGAGCGCCGGCCCGGGAACCGGCCCCGGTGCGGTTTCCATGCCGTCGGTCGGACAATCTGCGAACAGAAGGTGTACGAGATGTGCCGGTGGGGGCTATGTTCCGTCCATGTCCTCCCCCTTGAGTCGCATACGCCGCCCTCGTACCCGGCGCACCTTCGGTACCGACCCGATGGCGGGCCACGCAGGCCACGTCTACAGCGATCTGACCGACGGGCTCCCGGACGAGGACCTGACCGAGGATCTGACGGACTCGCTGGAGCTGTATGTGATGGGCAGCAAGCCGCGCTGCGAGGAGTCGGAGTATCTGGAGCTGATGGAGGACGCCATAGAGCGGATGGCGCGGGGCGAGTGAGCACGCGGAGAACGCCCTGACGTTGCGCGTACCCTCACTCCGTCGGCGACGTGCCGACGACCGGACGGCGGGCGAGGTGTGCGGAAGTGGGACAGCGGTGATCATCGGGGTGGGAATCGACGTCGCGGAGATCGACCGCTTCGCCACCTCCCTGGCGCGCACGCCCAGCATGGCGGAGCGGCTCTTCGTCGACCGCGAGCTGTGGCTGCCCAGCGGCGAGCGGCGCGGGGTGGCCTCACTGGCGGCCCGGTTCGCCGCGAAGGAGGCACTGGCCAAGGCGCTGGGCGCGCCGGGCGGGCTGCGGTGGACCGACGCGGAGGTGTGCACGTCCGACTCGGGCCAGCCCTATCTGCGGGTGCGCGGCACGGTGGCGGAGCGCGCCGCCGAGCTGGGGGTACGCGGCTGGCACGTCTCCCTCTCGCACGACGCGGGGGTCGCCTCGGCCGTCGTCGTCGCGGAGGGCTGAGTCGAGGGTGCCCCGGTCGCGCCGTCGCAGGCTGCGGGTGGTCGGTGGCTTTGGGGGCACCTCCCGGCCGGAGTCCCCACTTCCGGCCGGGAGGTGCCCCCAGGGGAGCGCAGCTGCCCGCGCCCCTGACGGGGCGGGGCGCCACACTGGGGGGCATGAGGACTGGTTACGGCGTGGAGACCCTGCGTACCGCCGAGCGGGCGCTGATGGCACGGCTGCCCGAGGGCGCGCTGATGCGGCGCGCCGCTGCCGGGCTGGCCGCGGCCTGTGGCCGGCTGCTGGGGCGGACGTACGGGGCGCGGGTGGTGCTGCTCGTCGGCAGCGGTGACAACGGCGGGGACGCGCTGTACGCGGGCGCGCGACTGGCCCGGCGCGGTGCCGGGGTGACGGCGGTGCTGCTGGCGCCCGAACGGGCCCATGAGGGCGGGCTGGCCGCGCTGCGGGCCGCCGGGGGCAGGGTGCGGGTGGCGCCGGGCGCCGTGGTGGAGGGCGTCGCCGAGCCCGTCGGTGATGTCATCGCGCGGGCCGACCTGGTGGTGGACGGCATCGTCGGCATCGGCGGCAAGGGCGGACTGCGGCCCGCGGCCGTGGAGTTGGCCGATCTGGTGCGGGACGCCGGGGTGCCGGTCGTCGCCGTCGACCTGCCCAGCGGGGTGGACGCCGACACCGGCGAGGTGCCCGGCCCCGCGCTGGCCGCCGACGCGACCGTCACCTTCGGCGCGTACAAGCCGGGGCTGCTGATCGACCCGGCCCGGGAGTACGCGGGCGCCGTCCGGCTGATCGACATCGGTCTGGCATCTCACCTGCCCCGGGCCTGCGACGTGGAGGCTCTCCAGCACGCCGACGCGGCCCGCCTGCTGCCGAGGCCCGTGGCGGAGAGCGACAAGTACCGGCGCGGCGTCGTCGGTGTCGTGGCCGGCTCCGGGCGCTATCCCGGGGCCGCCGTGCTGGCCGTCTCCGGCGCGCTGCGCAGCGGCGCGGGGGCCGTGCGGTACGTCGGGCCCGGCACGGAAGCGGTCGTCTCCCGCTATCCGGAGACGCTCGTGAGCGAGGGGCCGCCCGGGCACGCCGGGCGGGTGCAGGCCTGGGCCGTCGGCCCGGGGCTGGGCGACGAACCGGCGGCGCAGCAGGCGATCGACGAGGTGCTGGCCTCCGACGTGCCGGTGCTCGTCGACGCGGACGGGCTGCGGCTGATGGACATGGACAGCGTTCGCGCCCGTACGGCTCCCACCCTGCTGACGCCGCACGCCGGGGAGGCCGCGGCGCTGCTCGGGGTGGCCCGCGAGGAGGTCGAGGCCGAACGTCTGGCGGCGGTACGGGGGCTGGCGGAGCGGACGGGGGCCACCGTGCTGCTCAAGGGCTCCACGACACTGGTCGCCGAGCCGTCCCGGCCCGGCGCCGCTCCTACCCCCGTACGGGTGAACGCCACCGGGACCGGATGGCTGGCCACGGCGGGCAGCGGCGATGTACTGACCGGGCTGGCGGGCGGCCTGCTGGCGGCCGGTCTGTCCGCTCGCGACGCCGCTTCGGCCGCCGCCTATCTGCACGGCCTCGCCGGCCGGATCGCGGCCGACCCGCCCTCCGCGACGGATGTCTCCGCGGCACTGGCCACGGCATGGCAGGACGTGATGCGCGGCGGGTGATCCGGCAATGGGGAGGGGTCACCCCTGTGCGGGCGTCCCCTCCCCGAGCGGTCCGAGGAACGGGCGGAGGGTCTTGCCGAACCAGTGGTCGGCGTAGGGCGAGTCGTTGAACGGCGCGATCTCCTCGTACCCGAGCCGCGCGTACAGCCGCCTGGCCTCCACCAGGTCGTCGCGGGTGTCCAGGCGCACGGTCGTCGCCCCCATCTCCAGCGCGGAGCACTCGGCGGTGGCGATCAGCAGCCCGCCGAGGCCGCCCTTGCGGGAGTGCGGGGCGACCCAGACGCGGCGGATCTCGGCCGTCGTCCCCCTCACCATCAACACCGCGGCGCAGCCCGCGACGGCGCCGTCGGCATGGGCGCGGGCCAGCAGGAACCGGCCCTTGGGCGGCACGAGTTCGTCGTCCGGCTCCGCGGCCAGCGCGGCGTCGACCTCCTGCTCGGTCGCGGGACGCCCGTAGTAGCGGCTGGCTATCTCGCGGATGTAGGCCCGGACGGTCGCAACGGCGTCCGGGCTCTCGACGGGTTCGGGGCGAACGGTCCATGTCACGCCGGCCATTGTCCGCAGGCGGGCAACCGGTTTTCCGCGGGCACCGCGCTCGGCGGACGTGCTGTCAGTGGCCGGTGCCACACTCCTGACATGAGCGAACCGAGCGCCGCCGGCAGCATGCCCACCGTTTTCGCCGAGGAGTGGGCCAACGGCCCCAGAGAGCCCCTGCCCCTGGTGGGGGACGAGCGGGAGCTGCTGACCCGCTACCTCGACCACTACCGCGAGACGCTGCTGCTCAAGTGCACGGGTCTGCCGCCCGAGTCGCTGTCGGAGCGCACCGTCCCGCCCTCCGGGCTGACCCTGCACGGGCTGTTGCGGCACCTCGCGGGGGTGGAGCGCTGGTGGTTCCGCATCCAGCTCGCGGGCGAAACGGTGCCGTTGCTGTACTACTCGGACGACGACCCCGACCAGGACTTCGACTCCCTGGACGGGGACCCGGCCGAGGCGCTGGCCGTCTGGCGCGCCGAGTGCGCGCGCTCCCGCGAGATCGCCGCCGCCATGGAGCTGGACGCCACCGGGACCCACGCCCGCACGGGCCGCCCCGTATCGCTGCGCCGGGTGCTCATCCACCTGCTCGCGGAGTACGCGCAGCACTGCGGCCACGCCGACCTGCTGCGCGAGCGCATCGACGGGGCGACCGGCCACTGAGGGGCCGCCCGCGGACCGGCACCTGCGACACTGAACCGGTGAACGACGAGTACCAGCACTCCGATGGCGACTTCCGGGCCGAAGATCTCGGCAGGGCACGGGCCGAGATCGACCTCGGCGCGCTACGGGACAACGTACGGGCGCTGCGCGGGTACGCGCCGCGGGCCGAGCTCATGGCCGTCGTCAAGTCGGACGGGTACGGGCACGGCGCGGTGCCGTGCGCCCGGGCCGCGCGGCAGGCGGGAGCCGGCTGGCTGGGCACCGCCACTCCGCAGGAGGCCATCGCGCTGCGGGACGCCGGGGACCGGGGCCGCATCCTGTGCTGGCTGTGGACGCCGGGCGGCCCGTGGCGGGAGGCGATCGAGCGGGACATCGACGTCTCGGCGAGCGGCACCTGGGCGCTGGACGAGATCGTCGCCGCGGCCCACGCCACCGGGCGCACCGCGCGGGTGCAGCTGAAGGCCGACACCGGGCTCGGCCGCAACGGCTGCCAGCCCGCCGACTGGCCCCAGCTGGTGGCGGCCGCGCGGGCCGCCGAGGCGGAGGGCGCGGTGCGGGTCACCGGCATCTGGTCGCACTTCGCCTGCGCCGACGAGCCGGGCCACCCCGCCAATGCCGCCCAGCTCGACGCCTTCCGGGAGGCCGTCGCCGTCGCCGAGCGGGCCGGGCTCGACCCCGAGGTGCGGCACCACGCGAACTCGCCGGCGACGCTGACCCTGCCCCGATCCCACTTCGACCTCGTCCGTACCGGTGTCTCCGTCTACGGCCTCTCCCCGTCCCCCGAGGTGGGCACGGCCGACAGCCTCGGTCTGCGGCCGGTGATGACGCTCAGTGCCTCGCTCGCCCTGGTCAAGCGGGTCCCCGGCGACCACGGCGTCAGCTACGGGCACACCTACACCACTCCCGGTGAGACGACCCTCGGGCTGGTGCCGCTCGGATACGGCGACGGGCTGCCCCGGCACGCCTCCGGTACCGGTCCGGTGCTGGTGGCGGGCAAGTGGCGGACGGTCGCCGGCCGGGTGGCCATGGACCAGTTCGTCGTCGACCTCGGCGGCGACCGCGCGGCGGCGGGCGACCGTGTCGTCCTCTTCGGCCCCGGCGACCACGGCGAGCCCACCGCGGCGGACTGGGCCCGCGCCGCGGGCACCATCTCCTACGAGATCGTCACCCGGATCAGCAGCCGCGTCCCCCGGGTATACGCCAATGAGCAGGCCGACGACTGAACCGAGCGCACGAGCACGGTGTTCGGTCGCGGGAGCCGGTGACGGACGGGACCGGCCGGGCAGACGGACGGACGGGGGCGGTCATGGACCAGATCAGCAGGGCACAGGCGGCGGTGAACGCGGTCGCGGCGCTCGGCGCACGGGACGCGCGGCTCCTGCAGCCGCCGCGGCACCAGGCGCAGTCCCCGCCGTACCTCGGGCACGGACAGCAGGCGCTGGAGGCCGTCACCGCAGTACAGACGGCCCAGAGCGCATGGCGGACGGCAGCGGCCGCCGCCGAGGGGGCGGCCGGGCAGTCCGCGCGGCCACCGGCTCCGGCGGGTGGCGCGGGCTGGACGCGCCGTGCGGGTGTCGCCGGCGCCGCCCTCGGGGTCGTCGCGGCCGGTGTCGCCCTCGAACGCCTCACCGTGCACCGTGCCGTACGCCGTAAGGCCCGGGTGGCGCTGGATGCCGCGGGGCCCTACGGCACGCTGCGCGGCACTCCGGGCCGGGCCTCGGCGGAGGACGGTACGGAGCTGTACTACGAGGTCGACGAACCGGCCGACTTCCCGCTCGACTCCGCCGACGGCGAGGCGGCGGCCGCCGCCTTCGGTGACGGTCCGGACGCCGCGGCCGGCGGGGCGGTGGCCGGGTACTGGTCGCGGCTGGTCGAGCTGTTGCGGGGCCGGAGCGGCAGGTCGGCCCCACCGCTGACGGTGGTGTTCTCACACGGCTACTGCCTCAACCAGGACGTGTGGCACTTCCAGCGGGCCGCGCTGCGCGGTGCCGTGCGGTGCGTCTACTGGGACCAGCGCAGCCACGGCCGCTCTGGTCGGGCCCCCGCCGGGGAGCCGGTCTCCATCGATCTGCTGGGCCGCGATCTGAAAGCCGTGCTCGACGCCGCCGCACCCGAGGGGCCGGTGGTGCTGGTGGGGCACTCGATGGGCGGTATGACGCTGATGGCGCTGGCCGAGCAGTACCCGGAGTACGTCGCCGAGCGGGTCGCGGGCGTCGCCCTCCTGGGCACCAGCGCGGGTGGTCTCGCCGAGGTGACGTACGGGCTGCCGGCTGCCGGAGCGCGGGCCGTGCGGCGCGTGGTGCCCGGGGTGCTGCGGGCGCTGGCCGCGCAGTCGGACCTGGTCGAGCGCGGGCGCCGGATGACCGCCGACCTGTTCGCGGGGGTGGTCAAGCGCTACTCCTTCGGCAGCCCGCGCGAGGTGGATCAGGGGGTGGCGCGCTTCGCCGAGCGCCTGATCGAGTCGGTGCCGGTGGATGTGGTCGCGGAGTTCTACCCGGCCTTCGCCGAGCACGAGAAGACCGCGGCGGTGTCGGGATTCGACGGACGGCCTGCGCTGGTGCTGGCCGGGGACCGCGATCTGCTGACGCCCAGCGAGCACAGCGAGCGGATCGCGGCGGCACTGCCGAACGCCGCGTTCGTCATCCTGGAGGCGACCGGTCACCTGGTCATGCTGGAGCGTCCCGAGCCGGTCAACGAGCACCTGGCCCGGCTGCTGACGCGTACCATCCGGACGCATGGAAGCACCGCACCACCAGCATCCTGTCCCGCCTCCACAGGCTCCGTCCGGCGCTCCTCCCGGGGGTGACGGCGCTCCCGGCAGCCTCCCCGACCGCCCCACGGGTGATTCCCCGGGCGGCATCCGGAACGAGGGAACCGTCACCGTGCCCACCGCCGAGGCCATGCGCGAGCTCGGCGTACGGCTCGCCGGGCGGTTGCGCGCCGGGGACCTCGTCCTGCTGACGGGTGAACTCGGCGCCGGGAAGACGACCTTGACGCGCGGGCTGGGCGAGGGCCTGGGCGTGCGCGGCGCGGTGACCTCGCCCACCTTCGTCATCGCCCGTGTCCACCCCTCGCTGACGGACGGCCCGCCGCTGGTGCACGTGGACGCCTACCGGCTCGGCGGCGGCCTGGAGGAGATGGAGGACCTCGATCTGGACGTCTCGCTGCCCGAGTCGGTCGTCGTCGTCGAGTGGGGCGAGGGCAGGGTCGAGGAGCTGACGGAGGAGCGGCTGCACGTCGTGATCTCACGCTCGACGGGCGAGACCACCCAGGCCGCCGGGGACGCCGAGCAGGGCGCCGCCGACGACGTGCGCACCGTCACGTTCCACGGCGTGGGGGAGCGCTGGGCCCAGGAGGACCTCGCAGCCCTGGGCTAGGTGCGCTCGGTGCGCCGGGGCCGTGGGGCGTGCGGCCGGGCGCTGTTCCGACATGGTGTCGGCAAGATGTTGCGTGGTCGGTGCGGCCCATGGTCCCATGGGAGGTGAGAGCGCGGTTAGGTATACCTAAGTGCCGCCGCGCCGACGCCCCTGGAGGAGCCATGACCGCACCGAAGCCGGAGCAGCGTGCGGCGCGAGCGCCGCACGTGCCTGCGCGGGACGAGGCGGCGGCCGCCGACGGAAGCGCCCCGCACGGCACCCCGCCCATGAGTGAACTGCTCGCATCCTGCGCCGCCGCGGCCGTCGTCTCCAGGCCGCCGTCGCAGACCGAGCAGTCCGAACAGTCGGAGGAGTCGGCGGCGGCCCGCCGACGGCGTCGGCACGCCTCTTCCGGCCGCCGCTGACGCACCACCACGGCGCGGGTCTAGCGCACCACCACGACGCGGGTGCCGATGGGGGCGTGCAGCCACAGCGCCTCGCCGTCCTCGCGCTTCTCGCGGATGCCGCCCGTCTTGCGCGAGGCGTCCGGAGTCGGCGTCGAGCCGTCCAGCGCCGCGCTGAAGCCGATCGTGACACCGTCGACGCTGGCGAACCGTACGACGTTCTCGATCGGGACGCCGTCCGAGCCCGTCACATGGGAGGCGCGCGAGGTGACCTTGTAGGTGCCCGGCTCGGGGGCGACGGTGCTGGGGAAGACCTCATAGGTCCTGGTGACCTTGCCGTCCTTGCCGACCAGCCACACCCGCTGCCGCTTCAGGGCGTAGACGACCCGGTGGCCCTGGCCGGAGGAGGCGGGCAGCGCGGTGTCCTTCTCGGCCGGGGTGCGGTTCTTCCCGTCCGAGGTGCCGGGGGAGGGCTCGGCCGTCTTCCCGGTGGAGGGTTTGCCGGCGCGGTCCTGGGCGGCCGACGCCTGGTACGCGAAGAAACCGATCACGGCGAGGGCCGCCGCCGTCAGCCCGGCCACGATCACTCCGGCGCTGCTGCCGCTGCTGCGTGCCACCGTGCGCTGCCACCTCTCGTGCCTGTGCCTGACCTCTGATTGACGGTAGCAGCAGGCGCGGCGCGGACGGCTCGCTGCGTACGGTCGCCCCAGGTGTCTGTCCGCGCGCCTGTTCGGGCACCGCCCGGCCAAGGGTGGGGCGGGCAGCGCGGAAAGGCGGCAAGAGTGGCCGGTGGGCGACGGGAAGGGGAACTTGGAGTAACAGCCGCGCTTGTGTTCGCATGTGGCGATGACCCCCCACGGTTCATCGACAAACTCCACAACCCCCATACCGGAAGTCCCAGAACCGCAAGGCCACTCGGGCACCCCCCACCGCCCGGCCAACCCGTACGACGAACTGGCCGCGCTGGCCCCGCCGGACGTTGCCGCGCCCGGTGACCCGTACGAGGGCGGAGACCCGTACGAGGGCGGACTGCGCGGCCTCGGGCTGCGCTCGGACTACGACGAGCCCGCCTACGAGGACCGGATGCCGTATCTGCGTGCCGTACGCAGGCGCCGTCGCTCCCGCTTCTCGCGCACCGTCAAGCTCGCCATCGCCTGCTGCGCGCTGCTGGCCTTCCTCGGGGTCGGGGATCGGTGGGCCGCGCTCTACGCCGAGGACGAGGCGGCCGAGAAGGTGCAGGACTCGCTGGGCCTGCACGCCCGTCCCGAGGTGCACATCAACGGCTTCCCCTTCCTCACCCAGGTGGCGCGGGGCCGCCTGGACAATGTGGAAGTTGCCATTCCGGATGTGCCCGCGGGCCGGGTGTCGGTCGCACAGGTCAGCGGCACCGTCGACGACGTACGGATCGTCGGGGACGCCCCGTCCGCCGTCCGAGGGGCGGTGCTCGGCCGGATGAAGGGCGACGTACTGCTCGACTTCGACGACCTGGACCGCGAGCTGGGCACCTCCCAGGTGAAGTTCACCCCGGGCGGCCGCCACACCGTGCTGGCCGCCGGACGGCTGCCCGTGGCGGGCAGCGAGGTCAAGGTGCGCGCCCGCGCCCAGCTGCAGCGCACCGGCGACCGCGGTGTGGGCACCACCGTGGACGACATGCGGCTGGTCGTTCCCAAGATGTTCAGCTTCACCCCCGGGACCGGCAAGGACGCGGGACTGCGGCTGTCCCGCCCGCTGGCCGAGCGCATCCAGCACGACAAGGACAAGGCACGGGCGCTGTTCGGGGTGCGCTCGATCGCCGAGCGGTTCGGCATGACGCCCGAGCACGCCCAGCAGGTCCGGCGCAGCGACCGGGAGCTGCGCCGGGTGACCGGGACGCCGCGCTTCGCCGAGAAGGTGATGCGCGTCAATCTGCTGGACGTCGTCGTCCGGCATCCGCGGCTGCTGAAGAAGATGGGGATCGACCCGGCGCTGGTCGAGGCCCTCAAGAAGATCGAGGAACCCGAGCTCGCGGACAAGCTCGCCCTCCACCTCCAGCTGCCCGAGCTGCCCGGTGATGTGCGGCTGCGCGGGGTCTTCGTGGCGAAGGAGGGCATCCGCGCCGAGCTGACCGGCGTCAACGTGCCGTTCGGCGAGGCAGCCCCGAAGGAGGGGAAGTAGCCGGACGGGGAAGCGCCCCGAGCAGGGCGGCGCGGGCCGCACGGGTGAGGGCGGGCCGCGTGGGAGCCGTAGGCTGGTCGGGTGTTGATGCTCGCGCTGGATACCGCTACGCCTGCCGTCACCGTCGCCCTCCACGACGCGGACGGCGACCGCACGCTCGCTGCCGCCCACAAGATCGACGCCCGCCGCCACGGTGAACTGCTGCTGCCCTGCATCGACGCGGTGCTGAGCGAGGCGGGGCGGAAACTCACCGAGGTCACCGACGTGGTGGTCGGCGTCGGCCCCGGCCCCTACACCGGGCTGCGGGTCGGACTGGCGACGGCCGAGGCGTTCGCGGCGGCACTCGGCCAGCGGGTGCACGGGGTGTGCACGCTGGACGGCATCGCGTACGCCTCCGGACTGACGGAGCCGTTCGTGGTGGCGACGGACGCGCGCCGCAAAGAGGTGTACTGGGCCCGGTACGCCGACGCCCGTACCCGGGTGACCGACCCGGCGGTTGAGCGGCCCGCCGCGATCGAGGCGCACGAGGAGGAGATCGGCGCGCTGCCGGCCGTCGGCGCGGGCGCGGTGCTGTACGAGTCGGTCTTCCGCGGCGTACGGCCCGAGCTGCCCACCGACCAGTCGGCCACGGCCCTCGCCCGGCTCGCCGCCGAGCGGCTGGCGCGCGGCGAGGAACTGCTGCCGCCCCGACCGCTGTATCTGCGGCGGCCGGACGCGCAGGTGCCCGCCAACTACAAGGTGGTCACGCCGCAGTGAACGCCACGGACGGTCTCGCGCACGGCGGCCTGCCGCGCGACGGCGTCCCGCACCACCGCGTCACGCTGCGCGAGATGCGCTGGTGGGACATCGAGCCGGTGCTCGGACTGGAGCAGGAACTCTTCCCCGAGGACGCCTGGTCGGCGGGGATGTTCTGGTCGGAGCTGGCGCATGCGCGCGGGCCGGACGCCACCCGCCGCTATCTCGTCGCCCAGCAGGCGGACGGCTCCCTCGTCGGCTACGGCGGCCTGGCGGCCGTCGGCGGCACCGGCGACATCCAGACCATCGGTGTGCTGCCCGGCCACCGGGGCACCGGGCTCGGCTCCCGGCTGCTGCGCGCGCTGCTGCGGGCCGCCACCGACTTCGAGTGCGCCGAGGTGCTGCTGGAGGTGCGGGTGGACAACGCACCGGCGCAGCGCCTGTACGAGCGCTTCGGCTTCGTGCCCATCGGTGTCAGGCGCGGCTACTACCAGCCCGCCGGCGTGGACGCGCTGGTGATGCGGCTGGCCGACCCGGCGTCGTACGCGGGCTGCGCCGACTCCCCGGGGGACGAGGCCCCCACGAACCCCCTTCCGAACACGCACCAAGGATCGAAGAGCCATGGCTGACGAACCGCTCGTTCTCGGCATCGAGACCTCCTGCGACGAGACCGGCGTCGGAATCGTGCGCGGTCACACGCTGCTGGCCGACGCCGTCGCCTCCAGCGTCGACACCCACGCGCGGTTCGGCGGGGTCGTACCGGAGATCGCCAGCCGGGCCCATCTGGAGGCGATGGTCCCCACGATCGAGCGCGCGCTGAAGGAGGCCGGGGTCGCCGCCTCGGACCTCGACGGCATCGCCGTCACCGCGGGCCCGGGGCTCGCCGGAGCGCTGCTGGTCGGTGTCTCGGCCGCCAAGGCGTACGCGTACGCGCTGGGCAAGCCGCTCTACGGCGTCAACCACCTCGCCTCGCACATCTGCGTCGACCAGCTCGAACACGGTGCGCTGCCCGAGCCGACCATGGCGCTCCTGGTCTCCGGCGGTCACTCCTCGCTGCTGCTGGCGCCCGACATCACCGCCGATGTGCGGCCGCTGGGTTCGACCATCGACGACGCGGCGGGCGAGGCGTTCGACAAGGTCGCCCGCGTGCTGAATCTCGGCTTCCCCGGCGGTCCCGTCATCGACAGGTACGCCAAGCAGGGCGACCCGGACGCCATCGCCTTCCCCCGCGGTCTGACCGGTCCGCGCGACGCCCCGTACGACTTCTCCTTCTCGGGGCTGAAGACGGCCGTGGCGCGCTGGATCGAGGCGAAGCGGAACGCGGGCGAGGAGGTGCCCGTCGCCCATGTCGCCGCCTCCTTCCAGGAGGCCGTCACCGACGTACTGACCCGCAAGGCCATCCGTGCCTGCCGCGACGAGGGCGTCGACCATCTGATGATCGGCGGCGGCGTCGCGGCCAACTCGCGGTTGCGCGCCATGGCCGAGGAGCGCTGCGCTGCCGCGGGCATCACTCTGCGGGTGCCCCGGCCGAAGCTGTGCACCGACAACGGTGCCATGGTCGCGGCCCTCGGCGCCGAGATGGTGGCCCGCAACCGGGCCGCTTCCGCCTGGGACCTGCCCGCCGACTCCTCGCTGCCGGTGACCGAGCCGCACGTGCCGGACCCGTCGGCGGCGGCCGCGTCGGGACACTCCCACACCCACGACCATGATCACGTGCACGAACTGAGCAGGAAGAACCTCTACTCCTGATGCCGACCGTCGCTCTGATGTGGGAGGCCAAGGCCGCACCCGGACGCGCGCCCGAACTGCTGGCCTGGGCCCGCGGCCAGGAGCCGGCCCCGTCCGCCGTCCCCTGCGAACGCCGCGAGCACTTCACGGCGCCGGGCGACCGGGTGCTGGTCATCACCTGGTGGGAGGGCGGCTACGACGCGGAGGTACCCGAACTGCCCGACCCGCCGGCCCAGCTGTCGGCCCGCCCGGTGCACAGGTGGCGGTTCGAGCGGGTGTGACCCCGCGCACCTGCACATGTGAGGTGGGTGTGTTCACGGTGAGTTACGCGGCAGGATGGTGCGGGTCGGGAACGTTGTCGGGTGCGGGGGGCCGGTATGCGCAGCGGTGTTGCCAGGGCCGCGCGGTGGGGAGCGCGGGTCGCGGCGGTGATGCTGGTCGCCGTGGTCGGACCGGGCGGGAGCGCCGGGGCCTCCGTGGCGGCCGAGAAGCCGAGGACGACTGCCGCCTACCTCGCCGACCAGCTGCGCAAGAGCCCCGTCCACCTCTCCGACCAGCTTCCGCGCACCAATCCCCTCTCCGCCCGCCCCGCCTTCCTCAAGGAGGCGAAGCGGACCGGAGTGCCGACCTATGTGCTGGTGCTGCCCGGGTACGGAGCCGGGCGGGACGGGCTGCTGGCGGCGGTGCACGACCGGCTCGGGAAGGACGGGCTGTACCTGCTGTTCGGCGGGGACGGCGGTAGTCCGGACACGGAGACCTTCGGCGTGGACGTCCCGGCACGGGACGCGGCCATGGCAACCACCTTCGAACTGCCCTATGACGCGGGCACGCTGGACACCTTCCGGCACTTCGTGGACGTCCTGCGCTCCGGGGATGCGACCGAGCGGGCGAACAAGGGCGCGGCGGCCGGCCGGGCCGGCGAGGAGCCGGACAAGCTGTACACCAGCCGCACCGACCGGAAGAACCAGGGCTTCCTCACGGGCATCCTGCTGACCGGGGTGCCGGTGCTGATCGTGTCCGTCGGCTGGTACCTGCGCCGCCGGCGCGGCGGCAAGGGGCCGGGCCTGCGGCTGCTGGTGCCCGTCGCCGCCGCGGGCGCCCTCGTCATCGGCGTCGGCGCGCCGCTCGTCTTCGACGACACCCGCACGACCGGCGACCCGGTGCCGACGGCCGCCGACATGGCGGCCAGGACCGACCGGGTCGCCCGCGGGCTGCGCTCCGACCCCGTCTACCTCGACCCGCTCGCGGCAGGGACGTTGAGCCCCGCCCAGCTCGGCCGGCTGCGGGAGCGTGCGAAGCGGCTGGAGGTGCCCGTACACCTCGTCGTCGTCCCGCTCGATACGGCGGACGAGTCGGCCGGTGACGGCGAAGTCCTCGCGAAGCGGCTGCGCGACCGGCTGGGCGACGACGGCGACGGCGTCTACGTGATCGCGGACGACTCCGAGAACGGCGAACTGGAAGTCGTCAACCACGGCGCCGAGCTGGACAGCGCGGCGCTGCACGACGCCACGGAGGACCTGCGCTTCGGCGAGGACGGCGAGGACGAGCGTGACGCCGGGGTGTACCAGCGGCTGGACGAGACCCTGCGGATCGTCGACCGGCTGCCCTCGGCCCCGGCCGAGGGCCCCTACCTGGAGCCGATGGCCGCCGAGGACCCGGTCACCGAGGACGAGTTGCCCTCCCTGTACGCCGAGGACTTCGTGCCGGGGACGCTGCTGGGAGTGGTGGGCGCGCTGGCAGCTCTCGGGGTGACGGCGGCCGGACTGGGCATCGCCCGGCACCTCGGCCCCGGTGTGCGGTCGGCCGCCACCCGCGCGTCCGCCACCGGCCTGGTGACCGGCGGCGCGTCGGGCAGTACCGACCCGCAGGCGCCCGCGCGTCCGTCGACCGGCTGGCTGCGCAGAACGGCACGGCGCGAACTGGACGAGCTGAACGAGGAGTACGAGCAGCTGTCCGGCGACCTGCCGGACGCCGTGCGCACCCGGGTGTGGGACCTCCTGGACGCGGCGACCCTCCTCCTCGACCAGGAGGGCGACAACCGGGTGGACGCCGACGCCGACGCACCCACCCTCGCGGCCGGGCTCGCCCTGATCCGCACCGGCCGTGCCGTACTGGCCGCCGGGGGCGGGCGCCACGTCACCTCCGCCGGGACCCGGCTGTGCGTGCTCAACCCGCTGCACGGGCCCGCAGCCGCCACACGGAAGCTGAAACTGCCCGGCGAGAGCGGCGGCGCGCGCTCGCGTCCGGTCTGCGCCGGCTGCCGGGCGGCGCTGGAGGAACGCGGCACGTCCACGTCCGGCTCGCGGGCCGACCACATCGCGGGTGTCGTCGGCGCGCGGCTGCTGTGCCTGCGGGACCCCGGCGCCGCCCGCTCCGCCCCGCACGAGCCCTACCACCGGGTCCCCGGCCCCCTCGCCGCCCCGCAGGGTACCGGCCGGGACGCGGACCCGACCGCCGACCAGATCGTCCGTCGAGTACGGGAGCAGCTAGGTGTCCACTGAGCTACGCGCCGCGCCCGGCGCCCACTTCGCCCGTCCGGCCCGGCTGCCGGCGGTCGTCCTCGCGTGCGTCGTCACCGCGCTGGCGCTGGCGCTGACGCTCGGGACGGCGGGGCGGGCCGGTGCCGCCGACGACAGGCCAGGCGACCGGATCGCCGAAGGGCTCCGCAAGTCACCGGTCTACGTCGACCCGTCGTACGAGCAGGCGTTCCCGGCGGACAAACAGCGCAAGCTGGCCGAGAAGATCAAGGCGTCCGGCCTTCCGGTCCGGGTCGTCGTCGTCCCGTTGATCGCCGGGGACGCCTGGGGCGGCGACCCGAAGAAGATGGTCGATGTCGTTCGCTACCGGTTGGCGGAGGGGCAGTCCAAGAAAGCCGTCTATATGACCCTCAGCGAGAACGACGGCTTCCTCAACGGCTACGAGTTCCCGCGCAGAGGCAAGTACCAGGCGTTCTGGGGCGTCGCGGCCGTCGGCCACGAGGAGGGCATGAAGGACAAGAGCCTCTACGCCAAGTTCTCCCGCGCGCTGGAGATCGTGAAGTCCGGCAACGGCGACAAGGTGTACGAGAAGGCCACCGAGGATCTCCGCAGCGACCGCCCGTCGGGGAACGGCGACGGTGCCGAGGCAGAGGCCGGTGCCGGGGCCGAGGACGGTGACGGCGCCGGGACCGGTGCCGGGGCCGAGGATGCCGGCGGCGGGAGCGGTCTGTCCCCGCTCGTGCTCGGAGCGCTGATCGTCGCGGGACTTGCCGTGCTGGTCGCTGCCGGACTCGTCCACCGCACCGTGCGGGCCCGCCGCTCCAGCAGCTCGATCCGGGTGCCGTTCACCTCCCCGCGCTCGGTGTTCGCGACCGCGCGCAAGGCGGGCGTACGCGACCTGCGCAAGCGCGCACAGCGCGAACTCCTCGCCTACAACGAGGAACTGCTGGCCCACGAGCCGAGCGAGGACGGCGCCGACAGCGATCTGCTCCAGCTCTCCCTCGACGCCTACGCCGCCGCCGGCAAGGTGCTGGACGAGGCCCGCGACATACCCGACCTGGCCGGTGTGCTCGCCCTCCTCCAGGAAGGACGTGACGCGCTGCGCCGGTCCGAGCCGTCCGCGTCCGCCCGTGCCGCTGCGCTGCCGCTGTGCTTCTTCCACCCGCTGCACGGCCGCGCCGCCGACCGCATCCGCTGGCGCCCGCTGGGCCGCCGCGAGTCGCTGTCCGTCGCGGCCTGCGGTGACTGCGCCGCCGCGGTGGCCGCCCGCCGCGCACCCGAAGTCCTCACCCAGACCCTCCAGGACCGCCGCGTCCCGTACTTCGAGGTGCCGCCCGAGGACAGTCTGTGGGCCGCCACCGGCTACGGCTCCCTGACCGAGGACACCCTGACCGAACGGGTGCTGCGCGGCGACTTCACCCGCGCCTCCCGCAGGCGCTGACCCCGCTCAGCCCAGCGGACGGCCCAGCAGCATGCTCGGCGCGCCCGCGACCCGGGTGAGGAAGACGGTGCAGGAGCCGCCCGCCGACTTCGGGTCCAGCTTCAACTTGCGGCGCAGCTCCTCGGGCTCCACCGCCGAGCCGCGCTTCTTGACGGTGACGACACCGATGCCGCGCTCCCGCAGCAGCGCCCGCAGCTTCTTGACGTTGAAGGGCAGCACATCCGTGATCTCGTACCCGGTCGCGTACGGCGTCGAGTGCGCCGCGTCCGCCGTCACATAGGCGATCGTCGCGTCGATCAGCCGGCCTGCCAGCCGCTCCGCCAGCTCGGCGACCAGATGGGCGCGGATGACCGCACCGTCCGGCTCGTAGAGGTACCGGCCCACCTCGCCCACCTCGGGATCGGGCAGCCCCCGCCCGGCCAGCGCGTCACCGGACGGCAGCAGCGTCGCCCGGACGCCACCGGGAGCCGCCCGGCCCGCGCCGAACCACAGGACCGCCTCCTTGACGTCCCCGCCGTAGGAGACCCACTCGGCCTCCGCCCCGGTGGGCACCGCCTCGTGCGGGATGCCGGGTGCCACCTTCAAGGCGGCCAGCGGCGCGGCCCGGGCCGCCTCCACGGCCCAGCTGAGCGGCGGGGAGTACGCCTCGGGATCGAAGACGCGGCCCCGCCCGGTGCGGCGTGCCGGATCGGCGAACAGCGCGTCGAAGCCGTCGGTGGCCACCTCGGTGACATCGGCGCAGCGCACCTCGACCAGAGCGCCGAGCCCCAGCGCCTCGGCGTTGGCGCGGGCCACCGCGCACGTCAGCGGCGAGCGGTCGACGGCCAGCACGCGGATGCCCTCCCGGGCCAGGGCGAGCGCGTCGGCGCCGATGCCGCAGCACAGGTCCACGGCGCTGCGCACACCGAGCCCGCTCATCCGCCGGGCGCGGTGCGCCGCCACCGGGGTGCGGGTGGCCTGTTCGAGACCGTCGGCGGTGAAGTACAGGGCATGCGCCTCGGCCGGGCCGAACTTCGCCTCGGCGCGGCTGCGCAGCCGGCTCTGCGCCAGGGCCGCCGAGACCAGCGCGGGCTCGTACCGCTGCCGCAGCCGCGTCGCCACGGCCAGCTCCCGCGCGGGCTCGGTCCCCCGTACCTGACGCAGCAGTTCCTGTCCCTCGTCGGAGAGCAGCTGGGCGAACACCTCACGATCCACCCGCCCATTGTCCCGTGCCGCCGGGCCCTGCGGGCGGCCGGGCCGGGGCGGTAGGGTCGGGCCCATGGAGTGACGACGTACGCCACGCGCCGAGGCGGTCCGCCGGCCGGTCCTGTTCCGGTGCGGGCCGCACCTGCCCGAAGCCTGCGGTGCCCGCGCACCCGTTGCGGTTCCCGCGCCCCTGAGAGGGCGCTGCCCGTCGTCACTTCTCACCACGAGGACGCCTGCCTTATGCCCGAGACGCCCGTCCCCGCGCCCGCCATGACGGACGCGGACTTCCTGGACCATGTCGCCGAGCGGCTGGCCTCGCTGCCCACCGTGCACGCCGTCACCCTCGGCGGCTCCCGCGCCCAGGGCACCCACGACCCAGGAGCCGACTGGGACCTCGCCGTCTACTACCGGGGTCCCTTCGACCCCGCCGCGCTGCGCGGCCTCGGCTGGCCGGGTGAGGTGTCGCAGCTCGGCGGATGGGGCGGCGGCGTCTTCAACGGCGGCGCCTGGCTGACCATCGACGGTCGGCACGTCGATGTCCACTACCGAGACCTGGACGTGGTCGAGCACGAACTCGCCGAAGCCCGGCAAGGGCGCTTCCACTGGGAGCCGCTGATGTTCCATCTCGCGGGCATCCCCAGCTACCTCGTCGTCGCCGAACTCGCCCTCAACCGGGTGCTGCGCGGCACGCTGCCCCGCCCGGAGTACCCGGACGCGCTGCGGGCCGCGGCCCCGCCGGTGTGGCGGGAGCGCGCCGCGCTGACCCTGCGGTACGCCAAGGGCGCCCATGCGCCGCGCGGGCAGGCCACCGAGGTCGCGGGCGCGCTGGCCACCGCCGCTGCACAGTCGGCGCACGCGGTGCTCGCGGCACGCGGCGAGTGGATCACCAATGAAAAGCGTCTCCTCACCCGGGCGGGCCTGCGCCCGCTGGACGCCCTGCTCACCGACCTCCGCCCCACCCCCGAAGCCCTGCTCCAGGCCCTGGAGCAGGCCGAGGCGCTCCTGGGCGCCCCGCAGGGGCGCGGGGAACTGCGCGAGTGACCACGATGTCGCCGCGCCCGGCGGACAGCCGCAGCCCCACGGTGAATCTCCGCAGAATGCGAGCGAGGGGGGCGCCCCTCACAACGGCACAAGCCGGTGCGGCTAGCACTCCGCTTGACCGAGTGCTAAGCCGGGCATAATCTCGACCTTGGCACTCTCCCCGTGGGAGTGCCAGCAGATCGCGACGGGAAGATCCGGCACCCGCGACGACGGATCTACCAGGTCGCCACCCCAGACATAAGCCCTCAGTTTTGACGTAATGAGATCTCCGAAGGGGGAGGTCGGATCGTGACGACCGCCAGCTCCAAGGTTGCCATCAAGCCGCTCGAGGACCGCATCGTGGTCCAGCCGCTCGACGCCGAGGAGACCACGGCCTCTGGCCTGGTCATCCCGGACACCGCCAAGGAGAAGCCCCAGGAGGGCACCGTCCTGGCCGTGGGCCCGGGCCGCTTCGAGGACGGCAACCGTCTGCCGCTCGACGTGTCCGTCGGCGACATCGTGCTGTACAGCAAGTACGGCGGCACCGAGGTGAAGTACAGCGGCGAGGAATACCTCGTCCTCTCGGCCCGCGACGTTCTCGCGATCGTCGAGAAGTAATACGGCGAGAAGTTCTACGGACTACGGACGCAGTCGCTTCCCGGTGCGCAACGCACCGCCGGAAGCAGCAGCGTGCAGTCGAATCGCGCCCTGGTGCCCGCTCCTCGTGCGAGGTAGCAGGGGCCAGGGCGCGGCTCGTGCGGGCCGATACGTGCGCGTACGAGACGTGCGAGACGTGTGAGAGGACACAACAGCTTCCATGGCGAAGATCCTTAAGTTCGACGAGGACGCCCGTCGCGCCCTTGAGCGCGGTGTGAACAACCTCGCCGACACCGTGAAGGTGACCATCGGCCCCAAGGGTCGCAACGTCGTCATCGACAAGAAGTTCGGCGCCCCCACCATCACCAACGACGGCGTCACGATCGCCCGCGAGGTCGAGGTCGAGGACCCGTACGAGAACCTGGGCGCCCAGCTCCTCAAGGAGGTGGCGACCAAGACCAACGACATCGCGGGTGACGGCACCACCACCGCCACGGTGCTGGCCCAGGCCCTGGTTCGCGAGGGCCTGCGCAACGTCGCCGCCGGTGCCTCCCCGGCCGCCCTGAAGAAGGGCATCGACGCCGCTGTCGGCGCGGTCTCGGACGAGCTGGTCAAGACGGCCCGCCCGATCGACTCCAAGGAGGACATCGCCTCCGTCGCCGCCCTGTCCGCGCAGGACAAGCAGGTCGGCGAGCTGATCGCCGAGGCGATGGACAAGGTCGGCAAGGACGGCGTCATCACCGTCGAGGAGTCCCAGACCTTCGGCCTGGAGCTGGACTTCACCGAGGGCATGGCCTTCGACAAGGGCTACCTCTCGCCGTACTTCGTCACCGACCAGGAGCGTATGGAGGCCGTCCTCGACGACCCGTACATCCTGATCCACCAGGGCAAGATCAGCTCCATCCAGGACCTGCTGCCGCTGCTGGAGAAGATCATGCAGGCGGGCGGCTCCAAGCCGCTGCTGATCATCGCCGAGGACGTGGAGGGCGAGGCGCTTTCCACTCTCGTCGTCAACAAGATCCGCGGCACCTTCAACGCGGTCGCCGTCAAGGCGCCCGGCTTCGGTGACCGCCGCAAGGCCATGCTCGGTGACATGGCGACGCTGACCGGCGCCACCGTCATCGCCGAGGAGGTCGGGCTCAAGCTCGACCAGGCCGGTCTCGACGTGCTGGGCAGCGCCCGCCGCGTCACCGTCACCAAGGACGACACCACGGTCGTCGACGGCGCCGGCAAGTCCGAGGACGTGCAGGGCCGCGTCGCCCAGATCAAGGCCGAGATCGAGTCCACCGACTCCGACTGGGACCGCGAGAAGCTCCAGGAGCGCCTCGCCAAGCTGGCCGGCGGCGTGTGCGTCATCCGCGTCGGCGCGGCCACCGAGGTGGAGCTGAAGGAGAAGAAGCACCGCCTGGAGGACGCGATCTCCGCGACCCGCGCGGCGGTCGAGGAGGGCATCGTCTCCGGCGGTGGCTCCGCACTCGTGCACGCGGTCAAGGTGCTGGAAGGCAGCCTCGGCAAGGAGGGCGACGAGGCGACCGGTGTTGCCACCGTCCGCCGCGCCGCGGTCGAGCCGCTGCGCTGGATCGCCGAGAACGCGGGCCTGGAGGGCTACGTCATCACCGCCAAGGTCGCGGAGCTGGAGGCCGGCCAGGGCTTCAACGCCGCCACCGGTGAGTACGGCGACCTGATCAAGGCCGGCGTCATCGACCCGGTCAAGGTGACGCGCTCCGCGCTGGAGAACGCCGCCTCGATCGCCTCGCTGCTGCTGACGACCGAGACGCTGGTCGTCGAGAAGCCGGCGGAGGAGGAAGAGGCCGCCGGTGGCCACGGCCACGGCCACGGTCACGCCCACTGAGGCAACGCCTGAACAGTTCCCCGCGCCCCGAAGGGGCGCGGGGAACTGCGCTCTCCTGGGGGCCTCGGCGCGCACCCGGCAACGCACCAACACCGCCAACGGCGTCGTTCCGCAATACCTACTTCGGCCCGTACTTGCGCCCCGTTGTCGACGACGCCCGCGCCAGCACCCCGCGCGGGATCAGCCGTGAGGCCCCCAGCAGCGCCTTGTACCGCGGGTCCGGCACGGACAACGTGCGCCCGCGCGCCAGGTCCCGCAGCGCCGTCTCGACCACCTGGTCGGCGTCGAGCCACATCCACTTGGGGATGTCCCCCGAATCCATCCCGGCGCGCTCGTGGAACTCCGTACGGACGAACCCGGGGCACAGCGCGAGCAGCCGTACGCCCTGACCGGCCAGATCCTTGGCCGCCCCCTGGGTGAACTGGGTGACCCAGGCCTTGGAGGCCCCGTAGGTCCCCCGGGGGAAGAAGGCGGCGACGGACGCGACGTTGATGACGCCACCGCGTCCCCGCTCGCACATGGATCCGGTCGCGGCGGACGTCAGCCGCAGCACCGCCTCGCAGTGCACCTTGAGCATCTTCAGCTCGTCGGCGACGGGCACTTCCAGATAGCGGCCCTTGTTGCCGAACCCCGCGTTGTTGACCAGTAGATCGACGGGGTGTTCGGGGTCGCGCAGCCGCTTCTCGACGGCGCGGATACCGTCCTCCGTCGCCAGGTCGGCGGTGACGACGTCGGCCTCCACACCGTGCCGGTCGTGCAGTTCGGTCGCCTCACGCCACAGCCGGTCGGTGTTCCGCGCGGCGAGCACGAGGTGGTAGCCGCGGCTCGCGAGCCGCCGGGCGAAGGCGGCGCCGATGCCGGCGGTGGCTCCCGTGATGAGTGCAGTCGTCATACGGCCACGCTATCGGCCCCGCACGCGGCCGGCCGCCGCGCAACCGCCGGGACCGACGGCGCATATGGCGGTGGATCAGCCCTCCGTACGGCGCAGCGCCTTCTCCCGTGCCAGTGGGTCCAGCGCCTCGCCGGCCGCCAGGACGCGCGGCAGCAGTCCGGGCTCCTGGGTCAGTGCGCGGAACAGGAAGCTGACCGAGACCTCGTGGTCGGGACGGTGGACGACGGTGACGGGGTCGCCCGCACGGACCTCGCCGGGCTCGACGACCCGCAGATAGGCGCCGGGCATCCGGCGGTTCATGAACCGCTTGATCCAGCCCTGCTCGTCGAGCCACCCCGCGAACGTGCGGCAGGGGATCCGCATGGAGGAGACCTCCAGCAGCGGCCCGGTGCCGGGGGCGCCGAGCTGCCAGCGCTCGCCGATGCGGGCGTCGTCGACGTCGACGCCGCGGGTGGTGAGGTTCTCGCCGAAGACGCCGTTGGGCAGCTTCCGGCCCAGCTCGCCCTCCCAGAAATCGAGTTCCTCGCGGGCGAAGGCGTAGACCGCCTGCTCCTCGCCTCCGTGGTGGCGCAGGTCGCCGATGGTGTCGCCGGCCAGTCCGCTGCCGCCGGTGCCGCGAGGGCCGGGTGCGGCGACGGTGACGGCGCCCTCGACGGGCTGTTTGTCGATGCCGGTCCACCGGCCCTCGGCGTCGGTGTGCTCCGAGCGGTGGGGCTTGGCGAGATTCACGGAAAGCAGCTGCATGGGCACGAGGCTATCCGCGCTCTTCCCCAAGCCGCGAGCCGGTTTTCACGCGAGCCTCCAAGTTTGCCTTATGCACTGGGTATGCTCGAAGCATGATCGAGGCCCGTCATCTGCGTGTCCTGCGCGCGGTCGCCACCACCGGTTCGTTCTCCGCGGCGGCGCGGGAGCTGGGCTGCACCCAGCCCGCCGTCAGTCAGCAGATGAAGGCGCTGGAGGCCGCGGCGGGGACACCGCTGCTGGTGCGTGCGGGGCGCGAGATGCGGCTGACGGAGGCGGGGGAGGCGCTGGTACGCCACGCCACGGGCATTCTGGCGGGGCTGGCGGCGGCCGAGGAGGAGGTCGCCGCGCTGGCCGGGCTGCGGGCGGGGCGGGTGCGGCTGGTCTCCTTCCCGAGCGGGAGTTCGACCCTGGTGCCCACCGCCGTCGCGGCGATGCGGGCCGACCATCCGGGCACCCGGGTGTCGCTGGTGGAGGCCGAGCCGCCGCGTTCGGTGGAGATGCTGAGGGCGGGGGACTGCGAGATCGCACTGGCGTTCCGCTACGACGACGCCCCCTGGGGGGATCTCCCGGCCGGCGGAGGGAGGGACGACCTGGTGGTCCGGCCCCTGCTGACCGACCGGCTGGTGGGGCTGGTGCCCGAGGGGCACCCGTTCGCGGACGCCGAGGAGGTGGGCATCGGCACTCTCGCCGAGGAGCCGTGGATCGCGGGCTGTCCACGCTGCCGCGGGCATCTCGTCCAGGTGTGCGAGGCCGCGGGATTCACCCCGCGTATCGACTTCGCGACCGACGACTATCCGGCGGTGGTGGGGCTGGTGGGCGCGGGACTGGGGGTCGCCGTCCTGCCGGAGCTGGCCGTGGAGTCCGTACGCCCGCGGGGGACGCGTGCTGTGCGGGTCACCCCGGCCGTGCGGCGCGAGGTGGTCGCGCTCACACTGCCCGACCTCGCCCGGGTGCCAGCCGTCGCGCAGATGCTGGACCACCTGGCGGCGGCCGCCCGCCGATGAGAGGGCTGCCCCCACGCCGGGTACGCGGGACGGGCGGCAAGCCCTAGCTCTCAGGAGGCGGGTCCGCAGTGGGGTGGGCGGTCACCAGCCGACTGCGGGCGCGGCCCAGCAGCTCCTCGCGTTCGTCCTCGGTGAGCCCGCCCCACACGCCGTAGGGCTCGCGCACCTGAAGAGCGTGCGCCGCGCACTCGGAGCGCACGGGGCAGCGCATGCACACCTCCTTGGCGGAAGCCTCCCGCGCACTGCGGGCGGCGCCGCGCTCCCCCTCGGGGTGGAAGAACAGCGAACTGTCCACCCCCCGGCAGGCGGCCAGAAGCTGCCAGTCCCACAGATCCGCGTTGGGGCCAGGAAGGCGGGAGAAGTCTGCCATCGCGTCTCTCCTGAGTGCTGCTGGGGTGATCTGACACTCGTGCGTAAATATGACTCTTTCGCGAATCTAGCGAGCGATCTCACAAAACGGAAGGAATGCATCTGAATAGGGCACTTCGGGATAGATGGTGTGGCGGCCATGGAAAAGCCGGGATGTTGCTGCTCTGTGTACGGGTGCTCACGTAGAGTGCTGATGACGGTGGCTGGAAGCCGTAACTCTTTCGGGTGACCGTCGTTGAGAGTGCGAAAGCGATTGGCTCGGAACCGGCCGGGGTGCTCACGCCCGAGGCCGTCAATCGCGCAGGTGACGATTCTCAAAGCAGCCTGGAGGCTCAAGGTGATGCGCATCAGCAGCGGAGGGCGGCCATGACATCCGTCCTCGTATGCGACGACTCCCCGCTCGCCCGAGAGGCCCTGCGCCGCGCGGTCGCGACCGTGCCCGGCGTCGAGCGTGTGACGACGGCGGCCAACGGCGAGGAAGTCCTCCGCCGCTGGGGCGCCGACCGGTCCGACCTGATCCTGATGGACGTGAGGATGCCCGGACTGGGTGGAGTGGAGACCGTACGCCGGCTGCTCTCCGCCGACCCCGGCGCCCGCATCATCATGCTGACGGTGGCCGAGGACCTCGACGGTGTCGCACTGGCCGTCGCCGCGGGCGCACGCGGATACCTGCACAAGGACGCGTCCCGCGCCGAACTGCGGGCGACCGTCACCCAGGCGCTGGCCGACCCCACCTGGCGGCTCGCCCCCCGACGGCTGCGCTCGGCCGAGATGGGCGCGGCGCCGACGCTCACCGCGCGCGAGATCCAGGTCCTGGAGGGCATGAGCCACGGCCGCTCCAACGCGGAGATCGGACGTGAGTTGTTTCTCTCCGAGGACACGGTCAAGACCCACGCCAGGCGGCTCTTCAAAAAACTCGGCGCCTCCGACCGCGCGCACGCGGTGGCGCTCGGCTTCCGCTGGGGCCTCGTGCGCTGATCCGGTGCCGGGCGCCCGCCTGGGGGCAGCCCCCGGTCCAGGGCCGGGGGAGGGCGGTCCGCCGCCTCGAACGACTCCCTCCCGCCCGCCCGCTCGTCCGCGCCCCGCACCGGCCGCAGACGGGTGGGACGGCGGCCCCGGCCGGGTCCGGGTCCCCGCGGATTCCCCCGCGGCAGCCGGGAAATCTCGCGCGTGCCGCATGCTTGTTGTATGGAGTTCCTCGGGGACCGATCGGTCAGGCGTGAGGGGAGGGCGTGGACATGAGGGCCAGTGCGCCTGCTCATAACGCTTCGGCTCACATCTACGAGCGCGGTGCGGCGAACCGCGCGGCATCGGTGCACCATGGACCGATGCGCGACGAGGAGAACGGGCCGCAGCCCGGGGCCGCGGACGCGGCCGAGGTCGCGAAGGTCAGCAAGCTCGTCCAACGGGCGGTCGAGGGCGACCGCCAAGCCACGCACGATCTGCTCGCCCATGTCCACCCACTGGCGCTGCGCTACTGCCGTACCCGGCTGACGCGACTGCCCGGTGACGCGCGTCACTTCGTCGACGACCTCGCCCAAGAGGTCTGCATCGCGGTGCTCTGCGCACTGCCGCGCTACCGGGACACCGGAAAGCCCTTCGAGGCGTTCGTCGTCGCCATCGCCCAGCACAAGGTCGCCGATCTGCAGCGGGCCGCGATGCGCGGGCCCGGATCCACCGCCGTGCCCTCGGACGAGATGCCCGAGCGGCCCGACGACTCCCTCGGCCCGGAGGAGCGGGCGCTGCTGTCCAGCGACGCGGAGTGGGCGAAGAAGCTGCTGGCCAATCTGCCCGAACACCAGCGGGAGCTGGTGCTGCTGCGGGTCGCCGTGGGGCTGACGGCCGAGGAGACGGGACAGATGCTGGGAATGTCACCCGGGGCCGTCCGCGTTGCCCAGCACCGGGCGCTCAGCAGGCTGCGGGCGCTGGCCGAGCAGTAGTTCTCCGGGCCGAGCGGGCCACGGAGGGTTGTCCACAGGCGGTCCGCTCACCCTCCCCGGGCCGATAGCATGGACATCCGGCAGGGGCAAGGACTGGGAAAGGTGTCATGACTGAGAACGTCGACGGGGTGCCCGCCAAATTCGCCACCATGGGTCTGACATACGACGACGTCCTGCTGCTGCCGGGCGAGTCGGACATGGCCCCGCAGGACATCGACACCGCGTCGTACGTCTCGCGCAACGTACGGGTCAACGTGCCGCTGCTGTCCGCCGCCATGGACAAGGTCACCGAGGGCCGGATGGCCATCGCGATGGCCCGCCAGGGCGGCGTGGGCGTGCTGCACCGCAACCTGTCGATCGAGGACCAGGCCAACCAGGTCGACCAGGTCAAGCGGTCGGAGTCCGGCATGGTCACCGACCCCATCACCATCCGCCCCGACGCCACCTTGCAGGAGGCCGACGCGCTGTGCGGCCGGTTCCGCATCAGCGGCGTCCCGGTCACCGACGCGGCCGGCAAGCTGCTGGGCATCGTCACCAACCGCGACATGGCCTTCGAGCTGGACCGCAGCCGCCAGGTGCGGGACGTCATGACCCCGATGCCGCTGGTCACCGGCGAGGTCGGCATCTCGCGCGACGCGGCCATGGAGCTGCTGCGCCGCCACAAGATCGAGAAGCTGCCGCTGGTGGACGGCGCCGGCACGCTCAAGGGCCTCATCACCGTCAAGGACTTCGTCAAGGCCGAGCAGTACCCGAACGCGGCCAAGGACGCCGAGGGCCGGCTGGTCGTCGGCGCCGCCGTCGGCGTCGCGGGTGACGCGTACGACCGGGCACAGGCGCTGATCGAGGCGGGTGTCGACTTCATCGTCGTCGACACCGCGCACGGCCACTCGCGACTCGTCGGCGACATGGTCGCCAAGATCAAGTCGAACCACCCGGGCGTCGACGTCGTCGGCGGCAACATCGCCACCCGCGACGGCGCCAAGGCACTGATCGACGCCGGGGTCGACGGCGTGAAGGTCGGAGTGGGCCCCGGCTCCATCTGCACCACCCGCGTCGTCGCCGGAATCGGCGTCCCGCAGGTCACCGCCATCTACGAGGCGTCGCTGGCCGCGCAGGAAGCGGGCGTCCCGGTCATCGGCGACGGCGGCCTGCAGTACAGCGGCGACATCGCCAAGGCCCTGGTCGCCGGCGCCGACACGGTCATGCTGGGCAGCCTGCTGGCGGGCTGCGAGGAGTCGCCGGGCGAGCTGCTGTTCATCAACGGCAAGCAGTTCAAGTCCTACCGCGGCATGGGCTCGCTCGGCGCGATGCAGACCCGCGGCGACGCCAAGTCCTACTCCAAGGACCGCTACTTCCAAGAGGGCGTCAGCGGCGACGACAAGCTCATCCCCGAGGGCGTCGAGGGCCAGGTCGCCTACCGCGGACCGCTCTCCGCCGTCGTGCACCAGCTCGTCGGCGGGCTGAAGCAGTCGATGTTCTACGTCGGCGGCCGTACCGTCCCCGAGATGAAGGCCCGCGGCCGGTTCGTCCGCATCACCTCGGCCGGGCTCAAGGAGAGCCACCCGCACGATGTGCAGATGACGACCGAGGCGCCGAACTACTCGCGCCGCTGACCCCTCCGAAAGGGACGGCGACGAGGGCGGCCGCCCTCGCCCGTCGCCGGGCGCGGCCCGTCGGCGATACTGGGGCGCGGCACACCAGAGTGAGAGGCAGTAGACGTGACTGAGATCGAGATCGGGCGCGGCAAGCGCGGCCGGCAGGCGTACGCCTTCGACGACATCGCCGTGGTGCCCAGCAGGCGCACCCGCGACCCGAAGGAGGTCTCGATCGCCTGGCAGATCGACGCCTACCGCTTCGAGCTGCCCTTCCTCGCCGCCCCCATGGACTCGGTCGTCTCGCCGCGCACCGCCATCCGCATCGGCGAACTCGGCGGCCTCGGTGTCCTCAACCTCGAAGGCCTGTGGACCCGCTACGAGGACCCCGAGCCGCTGCTCCAGGAGGTCGCCGAGCTCGACGAGGCCACCGCCAACCGCCGTATGCAGGAGATCTACGCCGAGCCGATCAAGGAAGAGTTGATCGGCCAGCGCATCAAGGAGGTCCGCGACTCCGGAGTGGTGACGGCCGCCGCGCTGTCGCCGCAGCGCACGGCACAGTTCTCCAAGGCCGTGGTCGACGCGGGCGTCGACCTGTTCGTGATCCGCGGGACCACGGTCTCCGCCGAGCACGTCTCCAGTGCCGCCGAACCGCTCAACCTCAAGCAGTTCATTTACGAGCTCGACGTCCCGGTCATCGTCGGTGGCTGCGCCACCTACACCGCGGCGCTCCACCTCATGCGCACGGGCGCCGCCGGCGTGCTGGTCGGCTTCGGCGGCGGCGCTGCGCACACGACCCGCAACGTGCTGGGCATCCAGGTGCCGATGGCGACCGCCGTCGCCGACGTCGCCGCCGCCCGCCGCGACTACATGGACGAATCCGGCGGCCGATACGTGCACGTCATCGCCGACGGCGGCGTCGGCTGGTCCGGCGACCTGCCCAAGGCCATCGCCTGCGGCGCCGACGCCGTGATGATGGGCTCGCCGCTGGCCCGGGCCAGCGACGCCCCCGGCAGGGGCCACCACTGGGGCATGGAAGCCGTGCACCTCGACGTGCCGCGTGGCCGCGTCGTCGACCTCGGAGCGGTCGGCACCATGGAGGAGGTCCTGCTGGGCCCCTCCCACACCCCGGACGGCTCGATGAACTTCTTCGGAGCGTTGCGGCGGGCCATGGCCACCACGGGGTACTCCGAACTCAAGGAGTTCCAGCGCGTCGAAGTAACCATCGCCCCCTCCCGCTAACCGCTCCGCGGGCCACGCCGCCCTGCGGGGTAACCCCGTGAGGGCGGCCTCCCCCTCTGTTGTGGGGGCACGCCCTCGCTCCGCGGGGTGCGCCGCCCCTGCGTTGTGGGGGCACGCCCTCGCTCCGCGGGGTGCGCCGCCTGCGTTGTGGGGGCACGCCCCCTGGGTTCTTCGGCTGTCGCCGAGGGGTCGTGTCGGGGGGCTCTGCCCCCCGACGGCCCCCCGCCAGGTGGGCTTCGCCCCCCTAGAACCCCCCTGCCGCAACCAGGCAAGCCATTGACATACGTGCAATCCGCTTGCCTGTTGCTGCCCCCAATTCGTCCGGTGGCGACCCTGCGGGTCGAGTTGTGGTGCCACTCCGCCCGCACCGGCGTTACCGGCAACACCGGGCGAGAGGGACGCCGAAATTGCGTTGCCGGTGTCTCCTTCGCGGGAGGAGTCGCACCGGCGACGCT